>NZ_JBWKYF010000061.1:0-41834 GCF_059423605.1 Variovorax sp. GW460-12-1-14-LB1 | reverse complement strand
AGCAGCCTGTCGACTTCCACGTCGTCCGGCCTCAGCACCGCTACCAGCGGCATCGACAGCTTGTCGACGGGTCTGAGCACCGCAACCAGTGGTATCTCCAGCCTCTCCACGGGATTGAGCTCGGCAACCAGCGGCATCTCCAGCCTGTCCACCGGCTTGAGCACGACGAATAGCAACGTCAGCAGCCTGTCGACTTCAACGTCGTCGGGACTGAGCACGGCCACGAGCGGCATCGACAGCCTCTCGACCGGCTTGAGCTCGGCGACCAGTGGCATCTCCAGCCTGTCCACGGGCCTGAGCACTACGAACAGCAACCTGGACAGCCTCTCGACTTCGACGTCGTCGGGCTTGAGCACGGCGACCAGCGGTATCTCGAGCCTGTCCACGGGCCTGAGCACGACGAACAGCAACGTCAGCAGCCTCTCGACCTCCACGTCGAGCGGCCTGAGTACGGCCGCGAGCGGCATCGACAGCCTGTCGACGGGCCTGAGCACCGCAACCAGCGGTATCTCGAGTCTGTCAACGGGATTGAGCACCACCAACAGCAACGTGAGTAGCCTGTCGACTTCGACATCGTCGGGTCTGAGCACAGCGACGAGCGGCATCGACAGTCTCTCGACCGGCTTGAGCACGGCGACCAGTGGCATCTCGAGTCTGTCCACCGGCTTGAGCACGACGAACAGCAATGTCAGCAGCCTGTCGACGTCGACGTCGTCCGGTCTCAGCACCGCTACCAGCGGCATCGACAGCTTGTCGACGGGGCTGAGTACCGCCACCAGCGGTATCTCCAGCTTGTCCACGGGCCTGAGCACCACGAACAGCAACGTCGGTAGCCTGTCGACTTCGACGTCGAGCGGCATCTCCAGCCTGTCGACCGGCCTGAGCACCGCCACCAGCGGCATCTCCAGCTTGTCCACTGGCTTGAGCACGACCAACAGCAACGTGAGCAGTTTGTCGACGTCTACGTCGTCCGGTCTGAGCACCGCGACGAGCGGAATCGACAGCCTCTCGACTGGTCTGAGCACGGCGACCAGTGGCATCTCCAGCCTGTCCACGGGCCTGAGCACCACGAACAGCACCGTGGGTAGCTTGTCGACTTCGACGTCGAGCGGCATCTCCAGCCTGTCGACGGGCCTGAGCACCGCCACGAGCGGCATCGACAGCCTCTCGACTGGTTTGAGCACGGCGACCAGTGGCATCTCCAGCCTGTCCACTGGACTGAGCACGACCAACAGCAACGTCAGCAGCCTGTCGACTTCCACGTCGAGTGGCCTGAGCACCGCTACGAGCGGAATCGACAGCCTGTCGACCGGCCTGAGCACTGCCACCAGTGGCATCTCTAGCCTGTCCACCGGCTTGAGCACGACGAACAGCAACGTGAGCAGCTTGTCGACTTCCACGTCGTCCGGCCTCAGCACCGCTACCAGCGGCATCGACAGCTTGTCGACGGGTCTGAGTACCGCAACCAGCGGTATCTCCAGCCTGTCCACCGGCTTGAGCACGACGAACAGCAACGTGAGCAGCCTGTCGACTTCGACGTCGTCTGGCTTGAGCACTGCGACCAGCAGCATCGACAGCCTGTCCACCGGCTTGAGCACGACGAACAGCAATGTCAGCAGCCTGTCGACTTCCACGTCGTCCGGCCTCAGCACCGCTACCAGCGGCATCGACAGCTTGTCGACGGGTCTGAGTACCGCAACCAGCGGCATCTCCAGTCTGTCGACTGGTCTGAGCACCACGAACAGCAACGTGAGCAGCCTTTCGACCGGCCTGAGCACAGCCACTAGCGGCATCTCGAGCTTGTCTACGGGCCTGAGCACCGCCAATAGCAATGTCAGCAGCTTGTCGACGTCGACGTCGTCGGGTCTCAGCACGGCTACGAGCGGTATCTCCAGCCTGTCCACGGGCCTGAGCACCACGAACAGCAACGTGAGCAGCCTCTCGACCTCGACCTCGTCAGGCCTGAGCACGGCGACGAGCGGCATCGACAGCCTCTCGACCGGTCTGAGCACCTCCACCAGTGGCATTTCCAGCCTGTCCACCGGCTTGAGCACGACGAACAGCAACGTGAGCAGCCTGTCGACCTCGACGTCGTCTGGCTTGAGCACCGCCACGAGCAACATCGACAGCCTCTCGACCGGTTTGAGCACGGCGACCAGCGGCATCTCCAGCTTGTCCACTGGCTTGAGCACGACGAACAGCAACGTCAGCAGCCTCTCGACTTCCACGTCCTCGGGTCTGAGCACCGCCACGAGCGGAATCGACAGCCTGTCGACCGGCCTGAGCACCGCCGCCAGCGGCATCTCCAGTCTGTCGACCGGCCTGAGCACGGCGACCAGTGGCATCTCGAGCCTGTCCACCGGCCTGAGCACGACGAACAGCAATGTGAGCAGCCTCTCGACCGGCCTGAGCACCGCCACCAGCGGCATCTCCAGCCTCTCCACAGGCCTGAGCACCACCAACAGCAACGTCGGCAGCCTCTCGACCTCCACGTCCTCGGGCCTGAGCACCGCCACGAGCAACATCGACAGCCTCTCGACAGGCCTCAGCACCACGAACAGCAACGTCGACAGCCTCTCGACCTCGACCTCGTCCGGCCTGAGCACGGCGACGAGCAGCATCGACAGCCTGTCGACCGGCCTGAGCACGACCAACAGCAACGTCAGCAGCCTGTCCACCTCGTTCTCGTCCGGCCTGAGCACCGCCTACAGCGGCATCTTCAGCCTGTCGACGGGCCTGAGCACGACGAACAGCAACCTGGGCAGCCTGTCGTCCTCGACCTCGACCGGCCTGAGCACTGCCAACAGCGGCATCGGCAGCCTGTCGACCGGCCTGAGCACCGCCAACAGCAGCATCGGCAGCCTGTCGACCGGCCTGAGCACTGCCAACAGCGGCATCAGCAGCCTGTCCACCGGCCTGAGTACGACCAACAGCAATGTCGGCAGCCTCTCGTCGGGCCTGAGCACGACGAACAGCAACCTGAACAGCCTCTCGACCTCCACGTCGTCCGGCCTGAGCACGGTCACGAGCAGCGTGAACAGCCTGTCCAGCTCGGTGTCCACGGGTCTGAGCACGGTGAACAGCAGCGTCGACAGCCTGTCGACCGGCCTGAGCACGACGAACAGCAACGTCAGCAGCCTGTCGAGCGGCCTGAGCACGACCAACAGCAACGTCAGCAGTCTGTCGACGGGCCTGAGCACGACGAACAGCAACGTGAGCAGCCTCTCGACCGGCTTGAGCACGACCAACAGCACCGTCAACAGCCTGTCGACCGGCCTGAGCACCACCAACAGCAACCTGGACAGCCTGTCCACCAGCGTGGGCGGCGCGGCCAGCGGGCTCTCCAGCCTGTCGACCTCGACATCGACCGGCCTGAGTACCGCCACGAGCAGCATCAGCAGCCTGAGCACGACGGTCAACACGATCAACGACAAGGGCACCAAGTACTTCCACGCCAACTCGACCAACACCGACTCCAAGGCCAGCGGTGCGGAAGCGGTGGCGATCGGGCCGCGTTCCGAAGCCAGCGGCGCCAACTCCTTCGCGGCCGGCAACGGCGCGAAGGCCACGGCCGACGGCGCTGTGGCGGTGGGCTTCGGGGCGCAGGCCACGGGCACCAACGCGATCGCCATCGGCACCGGGGCGCTGGCCACGGGCTCGCAGGCGATCGGCGCGAACTCCCGTGCCGGCGGCGGCGGCGTGGCCCTGGGTGACGGTGCGGACGCCGGCGGCACGCCGCTGAGCAAGGCGCAGAACATCGCGCAGGGCACGGCCATCGGCTTCGGCGCGGTGGTCCAGCAGACCGGCGGCGTGGCACTGGGTGCGAACTCGGTGGCCTCGCGGGCGGCGGGCGTGGCTGGCTACGTGCCGGGCAGCGCGAATGCGCAGCAGGAAGCGGCCATCAAGGCCACGACCAGCACGCAGGCGGCGGTGTCGGTGGGCGATGCGGCCAACAACCAGTTCCGCCAGATCACGGGCGTGGCAGCCGGCTCGGCCGACAGCGACGCGACCAACGTGGCGCAGCTGAAGGCGGTCTCGGCGGCTGCGAAGGCCAGCAGCGTGCAGTACGCCACCAACCCCGACGGGTCGGTGAACTACAACCAGATCACGCTGGGCACCGAGACTTCGGGTCCCACGCGCATCAGCAACGTGGCGCCGGGCGTGCTGCCGGGCGACGCGGTCAACCTGGGCCAGCTGCAGCAGGTGCAAAAGCAGGTGGGCGACGTGGCGCGCATCGCCTACTCGGGCTCGGCGATGGCCTTCGCGATGTCGGGCACCTACCTGCCCACGCTGTACCCGGGCGAGAAGACGATCGGCATCGGCATGGGTTCGTACAAGGGCTACAGCGCGGTGGCGCTGACCTTCAAGGCCCTGTCGGACGACGGCAAGATCTCCTGGGGCGCGGGCCTGAGCTCCACCGGCAAGGAGTGGGGCGTCAACGCGGGCATCGGCTGGAAGTGGAAGTAAAAGGCCGTTAGGCCGACGCCCCCGGTCCGGTGGCTCCCGCGCCCTGCGCGCGGGAGCCATTGTTTTTTTGGTACACACTTCGGCCATGCGCATCGGTATTTCAGTCCTCTCCCACGCGGGGCAGAACATCTGGGAAAACGGAATGGGACAGAACGTCCTGTTCCTGGCCCGGCTGCTGCAACGCATCGAATTCGTCGAGTCCGTCACGCTCATCGACGCGGGCGACCAGCAGGCGATGCCGCCGCAGGTCGACCTGTCGGCGATGGGGCTCACGCTGGGCCGCGCCCGCGAGCTGACCGACGCGCTCGACGTGGTCATCGAAATGGCCGGCGCGCTCGACGTGCAGTGGCTGTCGTACTTCCGCGCCTGCGGCGGGCGGGTGGCCTTCCATGGCGTGGGGCAGCCCTTCGTGGCGCTGGCCGAGCCGATCGTCTTTGCCGACAAGGGGCACTTCGGCGCCACCGACCGCTGCGACGAGATCTGGCTGCTGCCCAAGGACACGGCCTTTGCGCCGATGATGCGCACGCTGCACCGCTGCCCGGTGCACGAGGTGCCGTACCTGTGGTCGCCGCAGTTCCTGGCGCAGCGCGTGGACGAGGTGCAGGCGCAGGGCTTTCGCTTCGGCTACCAGCCGCGCACGGCGGAGCAACCGGGCTTTCGGGTGGCGATCTTCGAGCCCAACATCTCGGTCGTGAAGTCGTGCAGCATCCCGATGCTGATCAGCGACGGGGCCTACCGCGCCAACCCGGAGCACGTCGCGGCGATGCACGTGCTCAACACGCTGCACCTGAAAGACCATCCGACGATGCTCTACCTGGCGAACTCGCTGGACATCGTGCGCCAGCACAAGGCCACCTTCCACGGGCGGCATGACTTCGCAGGCTTCATGGTGCAGCACGCCGACGCGGTGGTGTCGCACCAGTGGCAGAACGACCAGAACTACAGCTACCTCGACGCGCTGTACGGCAACTATCCGCTGGTGCACAACTCGCCGTGGCTGCGCGATGCCGGCTACTACTACCCCGACTTCGACATCGCCGTCGGCGCCGAACAGCTGGCCGCGGCCGTGCGCGGCCACGACGCGCAACTCGATGACTACCGCGCGCGCAGCCAGCGCGTGTTCGACGCGATCGATCCGATGCACCCCGCCAACATCGACGGCTACGCGCAGCGGCTGTTGAACCTGGTGGGCGGCGATCCGGCGTTCCGTGCCGGCAACGCGAAGGTGGCCGCATGAGCGAGGTGCAGAATCCCACCGCAGGCCCGCGCGCGGCCGCTTCACCGACCCGGCTGAAAGTCGGCGTCTCCATCTTCATCCGCAAGGGCGAGCAGAGCCTGTGGGAGAACGGCGTCTACCAGAACTGCCTGTTCCTCGTGATGCTGCTGCTGCGTTCGCCCTGCGTCGAGCGCACGGTGCTGGTGGCCGGCGGCGGCGACGGCGGCCCGGCCGACGCCACCAATTTCCTGGCCGACTCGCCGGTGCCGATCATCGACATGGCCACCGCCGCGCACGAGCTCGACCTCATGATCGAGATGAGCGCGCAGCTGGGGCGCGACTGGTCGGTGGCGTTCCGCGAGCGCGGCGGAAAAATCGTCTCGATGCGCGTGGGCAACGACTACGTGATCGACATCGAGCGCATGACCTTCAACAAGCCGCACGGCATGCTGGTCAGCGGCGCGCCCTACGACGAGGTGTGGACGCTGCCCGAGTACGAAACCTCCTGCAAGCCGTACTTCGCGAGCACCTTCCGCGCGCCCACCAAGCTCATGCCGCACCTGTGGAGCCCGATGGTGGTCGAGAAGGCGATGGCGCGCGGCGCTGAGGGCAAGCGCTTCGCCTACGAGCCGGGGCGCAAGCAGTGGCGCGTGGCCATCTTCGAGCCCAACATCTGCATGGTGAAGACCAGCTTCATCCCGATGCTGGGCTGCGAGTCGGCGCACCGCGCGCAGCCGCGCCTCATCGAGAAGATGTGGGTCTACAACAGCTTCCATCTGAAGGACAAGCCGAACTTCGTCGCTTTCGCCCAGAGCCTCGATCTGGTGCGGCACGGCCTGGCGACCTTCGAGGGGCGCTTTCCGCTGTACCAGGTGCTGCCGGGCGCGATCGACGCGGTCTTTGCGCACCACTGGGAGAACGCGCAGAACTACCTCTACTACGAGGCGCTGTATGGCGGCTGGCCGCTCATCCACAACTCGCACCTGATCGGCGACTGCGGCTACCGCTATCACGGCTTCGACTGCGAGGAGGGCGGACAGGCGCTGCGGCGCGCGTTCGCCGAGCACGACGCCAACCTGCCGGCCTACCGCGAGCGCGCACGCGCTCTCATCGCGAAGCTCGACCCGGAAGGCGAGGAGAACGTGCGCCTCTACTCGGCGGCCATCGAGAGCCTCTACGCGTGAAGGCGACACCGATGAACGTCCTCGCCCGATCCACCGTTGTAGCCTGCACGCTCGCGATGGCCGGCAGCGCGCTCGCGCAGGGCGTGCTAGCCCCGCCCGCGGCGCCGCAGGACACGCTCACGCGCGCCGCTGCCAGCGTGGGCGTGCAGCGCTGCCTGCCCGCCATCACGCGGCTGGCCACGCTCACTGTGCAGGGCAGCCGCGCGCACGACGTGCTGCTCGACTGGGACCGCAAGCGCCCCGACGCCGGCCCGGTGTTCTCGCTGGTCGGCATCCAGTACCCGAACGCGGGCGTGGCCGCGTCGATCACCGCCATCCCCGACGACAGCGGCGCCTGCACC
The DNA here is from genome assembly GCF_059423605.1 of Variovorax sp. GW460-12-1-14-LB1. Lineage (NCBI taxonomy): Bacteria > Pseudomonadati > Pseudomonadota > Betaproteobacteria > Burkholderiales > Comamonadaceae > Variovorax > Variovorax sp. GW460-12-1-14-LB1. The sequence goes on along the minus strand of NZ_JBWKYF010000061.1, from coordinate 34,626 downwards.
GTGGCGGCCGAGCGCATCTCGGTGGCGCCCTTCACCTGCGCCAGCGTGGCCGAGCAGGAACTGAAGAACTACAAGCGCACGCCGCTGCTGCCGATCTACACGGTCTACACCGACGACAAGGAACCCACCTCGTCGGTCTCGCTGATCGACTCGCCGCCGGGCTGCCTCGTGATCCGCCGCTACGTCGAGTACGGCTGGCGCGATCCCAATGCACCCGTGCCGGCCGCCGCGCCGGCCGGGCAGGCGCCCAAGCGCCGCTGATCCCCCGGGCCGCGCGAGCCCGTCTCCGACACGCGCGAACGCCCTTGACCGGCCCGGTGCGGGCCGGTGCCGTCCAAGAATGGACGCATGCCGCGCGCTCCGGTGCGGCGCAAGGAGACCCCATGCCACTGGCGACCCTGATCGGCCGATGGGCGATGCAGCCTTTCTCCAAGGCCCTGCCGCCGCTGGGCGACACCGAGCGTGCCGCGCTCGAGGCCGGCACGGTCGGGTTCGAAGGCCAGCTCTTTGCCGGACGCCCCGATTTCGATGCGCTGACGGCCGCCGGCCCCAACCAGCTCAGCGCGCACGAAGAAGCCTTCCTGGCGAACGAGGTGCCCGCGCTGTGCCGCATGCTCGACGACCACGCCATCGACCAGGCGCACGACCTGCCGCCCGAGGTGTGGCGCTTCCTGCGCGAGAAGCGCTTCTTCGGAATGATCATTCCCGAGGCCTTCGGTGGCCTGGGCTTCGGGCACTACGCGCACGCGACGGTGGTGGCGCGCATCGCGAGCGTCAACGTGGCAACGGCCGTCACGGTGATGGTGCCCAACTCGCTCGGGCCGGCCGAGTTGCTGCTGCGCTACGGCACCGACGCGCAGAAAGACCATTACCTGCCGCGCCTGGCCGATGGCCGCGAGCTGCCGTGCTTCGGCCTGACCTCACCCTATGCGGGCTCCGACGCCGCCGCCATTCCTGACCGCGGCGTGCTCGTCGAGCGCGAGTTCCAGGGCCGGCGCACGCGTGGCTTCCTGGTCGATTTCGACAAGCGCTACATCACGCTCGCGCCGGTCGCCACCGTGGTCGGCCTGGCGTTCCATGCCGTTGACGAGAGCCGGCCCGAAGGCCAGCGTGAGCTGGGCATCACCTGCGCGCTGATTCCCGTGCCGCACGAGGGCATGGCGATTGGCCGGCGCCACCGCCCGATGGACAGCGCCTTCATGAACGGCCCGATCCGCGGCCGGCAGGTGTTCGTGCCGATGGACTGGGTCATCGGCGGCGAGGCACAGGTGGGGCAGGGCTGGCGCATGCTGATGGAATGCCTGGCTGCGGGCCGCGCCATCTCGCTGCCCGCGCTGGGCTCGGCCATGCAGCAGACCGCGCTGTACGTGAGCAACGCCTACGGCCAGATCCGCGAGCAGTTCGGCCTGCCGGTGGGCAAGTTCCATGCGGTGGCGGGGCTGGTCGCGCAGATGTCGGCGCAGCTGTATGCGACCGATGCCGCGCGGCGCTTCACGGCGGCCGCGCTCGACAAGGGCGAGCGGCCCAGCGTGGCCAGCGCGATCCTCAAGGTGCAGCTCACCGAGGCCGGCCGGCGCGCGGTGAACCGGGGCATGGACATCCTCGGCGGCAAGGGGATCATCTCGGGCCCGTCGAACCTGCTCGGCGTGGCCTACCGGCAGGCGCCGATCGCGATCACGGTGGAGGGCGCGAACATCCTCACGCGCGCGCTCATCGTGTTCGGACAGGGCGCGGTGCGCTGCCACCCGCACGTGCTCGACGAAATGGCGGCGGTGCAGGCGAAAGACGAAACGGCGCTGGGCCAGGCGCTCATCGCGCACGGCAGGCATGTGGCGCGCAACCTGTGGCACAGCCTGTTCGGCGCGCCGGTGCTCGGCGATCCGCCCGAGGCGCTGGCGGCCGAAGCGCGGCTCATCGCGCGCATGAGCGCCAAGTACGCGCTCACCGCCGACCTGGCCATGGGGCTGCTCGGCGGCAAGCTCAAGCGCATGGAGCTGCTGTCGGCGCGGCTGGGCGACGTGCTGGCCCACCTGTACCTGGCGAGCGCCTGCGTGTGGCGCTACCGCGTCGATGCGGCGCCCGAACTGCTGCCCTTTGCGCAGGCCGCGATCCGGTTGCAGCTGGACGAGGCCGGCAAGATCCTGCGCGACCTCTACGCCAACCTGCCGACGCCGGGGCGGCGCCTGCTGGGCGCGCTGGTGCTGCGCCGCACCGCGCACCTGGCGCCGCTGCGCGACGTGCAGCTGATGGCGCTGGCCGAGCTGCTGCGCACGCGCCCGGAGGTGGTCGCTCGCCTCGTGCCCGATCTGTCGGAACCCGGCCCGGGCGGCCTGCGCGACCTGATGCAGGCGATGGCGCTCGGTGCGCGGCTGGGCGAGGAGACCGCCGCGCTCAACAAGGTGCTGCGCCGCACGCGCTCGCTCGACGAAGCGGCGCAATCGGCCAGCGACCCCGCGCTGGCGCTGGCCTACCTGCAGGCGGCCGACAAGGTGATCCAGGTCGACGACTTCGAGGGGCCGGCGCGCAACGCGGACGGCAGCGCCGGCCTCAGCGTGCCTGCTGCGCCGCCAGTGCCGTCAGCGCCGCTGCCGTCTGCTCGTCCGCCGGAAAGAACGACTCCACCGCGAGTTCCTGCAGCGTGACGTCCACCGGCGTGCCGAAGATCGTGATGGTGCTGATGAAGCTCAGCACGCCGCTGGGCATGACCACCTGGAACGGCACGGCCACCGCCGACAGCGCGGTGTCGAGCAGCGGCGCGTCGTGGCTCACGGCGGGCGGCGGGTAGCCCTCCAGCTCGTCGTGCAGCGCCTGCAGCACGGTGTCGCCGGTGGCGGCGATCTGCTGCTGCAGCCGCTCGAGCAGGTGCGTGCGCCACTGCGCGAGGTTCGCGATGCGCGGCGCCACGCCCTCGGGGTGCAGGCTCAGGCGCAGCACGTTGATCGGCGGCTTCAGCAGCTCGGCCGAGCAGCCTTCCATGAGCAGAGGCACCAGCGCGTTGTGCGCCACCAGGTTCCAGTGGCGGTCCACGGCCAGCGCGGGGAAGGGCTCGTGGCCCTTCAGCACAAGGTCGATGGCGCGGCGCGCCGAGGCCATGGCCGGGTCGTCGAGCGAGCGCTGGCGGTACATGGGCGCGAAGCCGGCGGCCACCAGCAGCGCGTTGCGCTCGCGCAGCGGCACGTCCAGGCGCTCGGCCAGGCGCAGCACCATCTCGCGGCTGGGCGCGGCGCGGCCGGTTTCCACGTAGCTCAGGTGGCGGGTCGAGACCTCGGCCTCCTGCGCCAGGTCGAGCTGGCTCAGGCGGCGGTGGGTGCGCCAGTGCCGCAGGTGGGCGCCGAACGGATCGCGTGCGCCGGGAAGGCCGGCGGCGGCGGCCTTGGACGAATGGGTGCGGGGGGTGTTCATGGAGCCGCATTCTGGCGCGGCGGCGGCGCGGCGCCATGACCTCCCAGGTCATCGACGCGATCCACGCCCGGCGGAATCATCGACCCCAACGCAGCAGGACTGGCCTGCAGCGTACCCACCCAGGAGATCCACATGTCTGTTTTCGCTTCCCCCCGCTTCCTGTCGAACGTGATGTGGGCCGACGCCGCTTCGTGCGCCGCGACCGGCGCGCTGCAGGTGGCGTTCACCGATGCCCTCGCCTCCCTGACCGGCCTGCCCGCCTGGCTGCTCATGGGCACCGGCGTGTTCCTGCTGGCCTATGCGGCCGCCGCCGCCTTCATGGCCAGCCGCGCCACGCCGCCGCGCACGCTGATCGGCCTCGTGGTCGTCGGCAACTTCGCCTGGGCCGTGGCCTGCGTGGCGCTGCTGGTGAGCGGCGTGTTCGCGGTCACCGCGCTGGGCACGGCCTGGGTGCTGGCGCAGGCGCTGTGCGTGGTCGTGCTGGCCGAGCTGCAGTGGACCGGGCTGCGCCGCACCCGGGACGCCGCCGGCATGGCGATGGCCTGAGAAGGTGTGAATAAACCTACTGCGCGTCCCGATCTCGCATCTGCGGTCCTCACCGTACGCGTGTACGGCTCCGGTCCTCGATGCGACCTCGGCCCGCTCGCTACGGTTTCTTCACACCTTCTGCGCGCCCGACGACCGTCCGCTCCACGCCCGCCGCACCCCGTGCGGCGGGCGTTTTCGCTATGAGAACGATAGTTCCGGGAGAGCCCGACAAGGAAGACCGACTACAGCCACTGACATTGAACCTCGCTATCCTTGAGAGGCTTCCACGAACACACAGGAGTCTTCTCATGGCCAAAGCCCCGGCGCACGCGTTTGCGTCCACCCTCAAGACCTTCAAGACCGCGTCGGGCAAGTCCGGCAAGTACTGGTCGCTGAAGGAACTGGCCAAGCAGTACCCCTCGGTGGAGCGCCTGCCGGTGTCGATCCGCATCGTGCTCGAGTCGGTGCTGCGCAACTGCGACGGCCAGAAGGTGTCGGCCAAGCACGTCGAGGAGCTGGCCCACTGGGCGCCCAACGCCGAGCGCACCGACGAAATTCCCTTTGTCGTCACCCGCGTGGTGCTGCAGGACTTCACCGGCGTGCCGCTCCTGGCCGACCTGGCCGCCATGCGCAGTGTGGCCGCCAAGCTGAACAAGTCGCCCAAGACCATCGAGCCGCTGGTGCCCGTCGACCTGGTGGTCGACCACTCGGTGATGGTCGACTACTACGGCACGCCCAAGGCGCTCGACCTGAACATGAAGCTGGAGTTCCAGCGCAACAACGAGCGCTACCAGTTCATGAAGTGGGGCATGCAGGCCTTCGACACCTTCGGCGTCGTGCCGCCGGGCTTCGGCATCGTGCACCAGGTCAACCTCGAGTACTTTGCGCGCGGCGTCTACAAGAGCCCGGCCGACAAGAGCGACACGCCGGTGTACTACCCCGACTCGCTGGTGGGCACCGACAGCCACACCACCATGATCAACGGCATCGGCGTGGTCGGCTGGGGCGTGGGCGGCATCGAGGCCGAGGCCGCCATGCTGGGCCAGCCGGTCTACATGCTCACGCCCGACGTGGTGGGCTTCGAGCTCACCGGCAAGCTGCGCGAAGGCGTCACGGCCACCGACCTGGTGCTGTACGTCACCTCGATCCTGCGCGCCGAAAAGGTGGTGGGCAAGTTCGTCGAGTTCTTCGGCCCCGGTGCCGCGTCCATCGCCGTGCCCGACCGCGCCACCATCGGCAACATGGCGCCCGAGTACGGCGCCACCATGGGCTTCTTCCCGGTCGACGAGATGACCGTGGCCTACTTCGAAGGCACCGGCCGCACCAAGGAGGAAGTGGAGCGCTTCGCCGCCTACTACAAGGCGCAGGGCCTGTTCGGCATGCCCGCCCCGGGCGACATCGACTACACCAAGGTCGTCAAGCTCGACCTGGGCACCGTCTCGCCCAGCCTGGCCGGCCCCAAGCGCCCGCAGGACCGCATCGACCTGGGCCACCTGTCGACCAAGTTCGCCGAGCTGTACAGCAAGCCCAACGACGCCAACGGCTTCAACCAGCCGGCCGACAAGCTCAAGCAGCGCTACGCGCTGACGCGCGACGGCCAGAGCGGCGACACCGAAGTGCCCCCGCCGCCGCCCGGCTCGCCGCGCCCGGTCATCGAGATGGTGGCCAACCGCTCGACCAAGGCCGCGGCCCACACCAGCGCCACGGCACCGCCCGCGCCCAAGGGCCAGATCACGATCGGCAACGGCGACGTGCTCATTGCGGCCATCACCTCGTGCACCAACACCTCCAACCCGAGCGTGATGCTCGCGGCCGGCATCCTGGCCAAGAAGGCGGTGGAAGCGGGCCTGAAGGTGCAGCCGCACATCAAGACCTCGCTGGCCCCGGGCTCGCGCATCGTCACCGAATACCTGGAGAAGGCGGGCCTGCTGCCGTACCTGGAGAAGCTGGGCTTCTATCTCGCGGGCTACGGCTGCACCACCTGCATCGGCAATGCCGGCGACCTCACGCCCGAGATCAACGAAGCCATCACGAAGAACGACCTCATCGGCGCGGCCGTGCTCTCGGGTAACCGCAACTTCGAGGCGCGCATCCACCCGAACCTGAAGGCCAACTTCCTGGCCTCGCCGCCGCTGGTGGTGGCCTTCGCCATCGCGGGCAACGTGATGACCGACCTCATGACCCAGCCCGTGGGCAAGGGCAAGGGCGGCAAGGACGTGTACCTGGGCGACATCTGGCCCACGCCGAAGGAGATCGACGACAACCTGCGCTTCGCGATGAACGCCAAGTCGTTCCGCGCGAACTACGAGAAGGTCAAGAGCGATCCGGGCAAGTTCTGGACGAGCATCAAGGGCACGACCGGCCAGGTCTACGACTGGCCCACCTCGACCTACATCGCCGAGCCGCCGTTCTTCGAGGGCTTCCAGATGCAGCCGCACGCGTCGGACGCGGGCATCCAGGGCGCGCGCGTCATGGCGCTGTTCGGCGACTCGATCACCACCGACCACATCTCGCCGGCCGGCTCCATCAAGGAAAGCTCGCCCGCGGGCATCTGGCTCAAGGCGCACGGCGTGCCCAAGGCCGACTTCAACAGCTACGGCTCGCGCCGCGGCAACCACGACGTGATGGTGCGCGGCACCTTCGCCAACGTGCGCATCAAGAACCTGATGATTCCGCCGGACGCCAACGGCACGCAGGAAGAGGGCGGCGTCACGCTGTTCCAGCCGGGCGGCGAAAAGATGTTCATCTACGACGCCGCCATGAAGTACATGGCAGCGGGCACGCCCACCATCGTGTTCGGCGGCGAGGAGTACGGCACCGGCTCGTCGCGCGACTGGGCCGCCAAGGGCACGCAGTTGCTGGGCATCAAGGCCGTGGTGGCGCGCAGCTTCGAGCGCATCCACCGCGCCAACCTGGTCGGCATGGGCGTGCTGCCGCTGCAGTTCCGCGGCGCCGATTCGTGGCAGACGCTGGGCCTCACGGGCGAGGAAAAGATCGACGTCGTGATCGGCGGCGAACTCAAGCCGCAGATGGACGTGAAGCTGGTCGTGCACCGCGCCGACGGCACGCACCAGGAGGTGACGGTGCGCCTGCGCATCGACACGCCGATCGAGGTCGACTACTACAAGCACGGCGGCATCCTGCCGTTCGTGCTGCGGCAGCTGCTGGCGGCCTGACGGGTCGGGCTTGATCCGCGTCGGGCTCATCTCCGACACCCACGGCCTGCTGCGCCCGCAGGCCGTGGCGGCCTTGCGGGGCAGCGACTTCATCGTGCACGGCGGGGACATCGGCGACGCCGGCATCCTCGACGCGCTGGCCGCGATCGCGCCGCTGACGGTGGTACGCGGCAACAACGACCGCGAGGCCTGGGCCGGGGCCATTCCAGAGACGGCATTCCTGAAGGTCGGCGACGTGCATGTCTACGCGATCCACGACCTTTCCCAGATCGACATCGACCCCGCCGGTGCCGGCGTGCGTGTCGTCATCTCCGGCCATTCGCACCAACCCAAGGTCGAGGAGCGCGGCGGCGTGCTCTACGTCAATCCGGGCAGCGCCGGCCCGCGCCGATTCAAGCTGCCTATCGCCGTGGCCGAACTGATCGTCGACGGCGACACCGTCAGCGCGCACATCGTCGAACTGCCCTTGTGAGCGGGGCGGGGTCGAATACCCCTAATTGAGAATAAATCTTATTTGATGGGGTATCCTCGGGCCGTTCCTTGAGAAATGCACCACATCGGGGCATTTTCAAAGAACGTTCTTCTGTTCCGAGATGCTCATTCCCTTTCTCATCATGCTGCGCGAAGGCATCGAGGCCGCGCTGATCGTCGGCATCGTTGCCAGTTACCTGAAACAAAGCGGTCGCGGCGTGCTGATGCCCGCGGTGTGGGTCGGCGTGCTGCTGGCCACCGCGCTGTCGCTCTTTGCCGGCGCCGGCCTGCAACTGCTGGCGGCGGAGTTTCCGCAGAAGCAGCAGGAGCTGTTCGAGGGCGTGGTCGGGCTCATCGCCGTGGTCATGTTGACCACGATGGTGTTCTGGATGCGCAAGGCCGCCCGCTCCATCAAGGGCGAGCTGCACGCGTCGATCGACAAGGCGCTGGCGCAGCATGCCGACGGGCAGGGCTGGGCGCTCATCGGCATGGTGTTCCTGGCGGTCGCGCGCGAGGGGCTGGAGTCGGTCTTCTTCCTGCTGGCCGTGTTCCAGCAGAGCACCGGCTGGGAAGCGCCCGTGGGCGCGCTCGCGGGCATTGCCGTGTCGGTGGTGGTCGGCTGGGGCATCTACTCGGGCGGCGTGCGGCTCGACCTGCGCCGCTTCTTCCGCTTCACGGGCCTGTTCATCCTGCTGGTCGCGGCCGGGCTGCTGGCGGGCGTGCTGCGCAAGCTGCACGAGGCCGGCGTGTGGAACCAGCTGCAGACCGTGGTGTTCGACATGAGCGAAACCCTGCCGATGGACAGCCCCGTGGGCGCCGTGCTGTCGGGCCTGCTGGGCTACCAGGCCGCGCCCGTGGTGGGCGAGGTGATCGTCTACCTGACCTTCCTGGCCGTGGCCCTGTTCTTCTTCCTGCGCCCGGCGGTTGCTGCGGCGCCGCGCACGGCCGCTGCCGGCTGATCTTTTTTCCCGATGTCTTCTTCCTCTCCTTCTTCGTCATCGACGCTCATGCGCGTCGCCGTGGGCGCCTCGGCGCTGCTGGTCGTCGCCGGCCTCGCGGCCTTCTGGTACGCCTCGAACCAGGCGCGCAAGGCGCCGCCCAAGGCGGTCGACCATGCCGTCACCGTCACGATCCGCGGCAACGCCTGCGACCCGAACGAGATCACCGTGCCCGCGGGGCGCACGACCTTCACCATCGTCAACCAGTCGAACCGCGCGCTCGAGTGGGAAATTCTCGACGGCGTGATGGTGGTCGAAGAGCGCGAGAACATCGCGCCCGGTTTCTCGCAGACCATGACGGTCAAGCTCTCGCCGGGCGATTTCGCCATCACCTGCGGCCTGCTGAGCAACCCGCGCGGCAAGCTGCACGTCACGCCGTCGGCGGCCTCGCTGGCCGAGGAGGCGCGGCCCTCGCTCGTCAACTACGTGGGCGCGCTGGCCGAGTACCAGGTGTTCCTGCGGCTGGAGGCCGCCACGCTCGACGACGCAGCGCGCGCGCTGGCCGATGCCGTCAAGGCCGGCGACCTGGCGCAGGCGCGCGCGCTCTACGCGCCGGCCCACCAGGCCTACAAGCGCATCGAGCCGATGGCCGAGCTGTTCGCCGACCTCGACGCGCGCATCAACGCCCGCGCCGACTACTTCGAGAAGCGCGAGGCCGACCCAGGCTTCAGCGGCTTCCACCGCATCGAGTACGCGCTGTACGGCCAGGGCGACGCGAAGGCGCTGGCCCCGGTCCTCGACCAGCTGCTGGCCGACGTCGAGACGCTGCAGACGCGCCTGCGCGCACTGAGCGTGCCGCCCGAACGGCTCGCGAGCGCCGCCTCGAAGCTGCTGCGCCGCGTGGCCGACAACCTGCCGGCCGGCGGCGAAGACCACTACGGCCATGCCGAACTGGTGAACCTGCAGGGCAGCTACGAAGGCACCAAGAAGATCGCCGACCTGCTGCAGCCGCTGCTCGTGAAGGCCGCGCCCGCGCAGCAGAAGGCCGTGGACGAGCGCTTTGCCGCCTTCGACGCCGCATTGGCGCCGTACCGCGCCGGCGAAGGCTTCCAGCCCGCGCCGCTGGAGGACGCGCAGCGCCAGGCGCTGGCCGTGCCGGTGCGTGCGCTGGCCGAGGAACTGGGCAAGGTGAACGCCGCGCTCGGTCTGGAATGAGTTGAGAGAGAACGACGACCCCATGGAACCGACGAAGAAGAACGACACCGCTCCTGCCTCGCCGCACCGCCGCCGCATGCTCGGCGCCGCGGGCGTGGCCTTTGCCGGGCTCGCCGCCAGCGCGCGCGCCGGCGCGGCCATTCCGGGCGCGCCCGACACTGGCGTACAGGTCACCGACGCGCCGCAGAGCACCCACACGCAAGACCGCGTGCCCTTCCGCGGCAAGCACCAGGCGGGCGTGGTCACGCCGCGCCCGACGGCCGGCATGATCGCCTCGTTCTACGTGCTGGCCGAGAACCGCGCCGACCTGGAGCGGCTGATGCGCACGCTCACCGAGCGCATCGCCTTCCTCACGCAAGGCGGCCCGCAAACCGACCCCGACCCCAAGCTGCCGCCCGCGGGCTCCGGCATCCTCGGCCCGGTGGTGCAGCCCGACGGGCTCACCGTGACGGTGTCGGTCGGTGCCTCGCTGTTCGACGAGCGCTTCGGCCTCGACAAGAAGAAGCCGCTGCGCCTGAAGCCGATGCAGCGCCACCCGAACGACGCGCTCGACGCCGCGCTGTGCCACGGCGACCTGTCGATCCAGTTCTGCGCCAACACGCCCGACACCAACATCCACGCGCTGCGCGACATCATCAAGAACACGCCCGACCTGCTGGTGCTGCACTGGAAGCAGGAAGGCTCCGTGCCGCCGATCCCGGCCGTGGCGGGCCAGCCCGCGGAGAGCGCGCGCAACTTCCTCGGTTTTCGCGACGGCTCGGCCAACCCCGACTCGGCCGACGACACGCTCATGAACAAGCACGTCTGGGTGCAGCCGAACGGCGATGAGCCCGCCTGGGCCGTGGGCGGCAGCTACCAGGCGGTGCGCATCATCCGCAACTTCGTCGAGCGCTGGGACCGCACGCCGCTGCAGGAGCAGGAGGCCATCATGGGGCGCCTCAAGCCCAGCGGCGCGCCGCTGGACGGTGGCAAGACCGAGCACGACGTGCCCGACTACACCAAGGACCCCGAAGGCAAGGCGACGCCGATGGACGCGCACATCCGCCTCGCGAACCCGCGCACCAAGGCCTCGGACGCCAACCTGATGCTGCGCCGGCCCTTCAACTATTCGAACGGCGTCACCAAGTCGGGCCAGCTCGAGATGGGCCTGCTGTTCATCTGCTACCAGGCCGACCTCGAGAAGGGCTTTGTCGCCGTGCAGACCCGCCTCGACGGCGAGCCGCTCGAGGAATACATCAAGCCCATCGGCGGCGGCTTCTTCTTCACGCTGCCGGGCGTGCAGGGCGCCGACGACTGGCTCGGGCGCAGCCTGCTGGCCGCCTGATCGCTCCCTTTTTCTTTCATCACCACCGCACCGCATCCAAGGAGATCCATGACCGTGCAGTTCCGCCGCCGCTTCCTCGCCGCTTTCGTCGCAGGCTTTGCCGGGCTCTACGCCGTCGGCGCGCAGGCCGCCGTGTCGCCACTCGAGCTGGTCGGTCCGATCTCGGACTACAAGATCTACGTGACGCAGAACGTGCGCAAGCTGGCCGCCGACGTGCGCGTGTTCACCGCCGCCGTGAAGGCCGGCGACATCGAGAAGGCCAAGAAGCTCTACGCGCCCACGCGCACCAGCTACGAGCGCGTGGAGCCCGTGGCCGAGCTGTTCACCGACCTCGACCAGTCGATCGACTCGCGCGCGGACGACCACGAGAAGGCCGAGAAAGACCCGGCCTTCATCGGCTTCCACCGCATCGAGTACAGCCTGTGGACGCTCAAGAGCACCAAGGACCTGAACCCCGTGGCCGACAAGCTGCTGGCCGACGTGCTCGAGCTGCAAAAGCGCCTGGGCGCGCTGACCTTCCCGCCCGAGAAGGTCGTGGGCGGCGCCGCCGTGCTGATGGAAGAGGTGGCCGCTACCAAGATCTCCGGCGAGGAAAACCGCTACAGCCACACCGACCTGTGGGACTTCCAGTCGAACTTCGAGGGCGCCTACAAGATCGTCGAGCTGCTGCGCCCGCTGGTCGTGAAGCAGGACAAGCCGTTTGCCGAGAAGGCCGACGCCAACTTCAAGGTGGTGTTCGACACGCTGGCCAAGTACCGCACGGCCGACGGCGGCTTCGAGACCTATTCGAAGCTCACCGAGCGCGACCGCAAGATGCTGGCCGGGCGGGTGAATACGCTGGCCGAAGACCTGTCGAAGCTGCGCGGGATGCTCGGACTGAACTGAGTCCGGCCCCGGGGGACCCGCTCATTTCCGGCTGACCCGGGACTTTTTGGGGTTGGTCAGGTTTTCGCGAGTGAGAATTGCTAGCATCTGGCTTTTGCTTACTGGCGTGCCCCGGGGTTTCCGGGGGGCGCACCTCCACCGTGCGAAACAACGACCTCGGCGCAGCGCCGACCACCACCGCGCTGAGCCTCGACCAGCTTCCGTCCCATCAGTGGGCCACCGTGCTCGACGTGGCCCGCCCCGACAGCGCGGACGACCGCGAGCTGGTGCTGCGCCTGACCGAAATCGGCTTCGTGCCGGGCGAGGCCGTGCGCATCGTCGCCACCGGCACCCCGGGCCGCGAGCCGCTGGCCGTGCGCCTGGGCCACACCACCTTCGCGCTGCGCCGCCACGAGGCCGCGCTGATCCACGTCACGCCGGGGGCCGCGAACCATGGTTGAAGCCGTCATCCAGGGGCCGGGCCGTCTCGGTGCCACCGCGCAGCCCGCGCGCATCGCGCTGCTGGGCAACCCCAACTGCGGCAAGACCGCGCTCTTCAACCTGCTGACCGGCAGCCGCCAGAAGGTGGCCAACTACGCCGGCGTGACCGTCGAGCGCAAGGAAGGCACGCTTCGCACGCCCACCGGCCGCCGTGTGTTCGTGCTCGACCTGCCGGGCGCCTACAGCCTGAATGCCCTGAGCGCCGACGAAGCCGTCACGCGCGACATCGTCACCGGCCAGGCGCAGGAAGCGCTGCCCGACCTGCTCGTGTGCGTGACCGACGCCACCAACCTGCGCCTGAACCTGCGGCTGGTGCTCGAAGCGCGCCAGCTCGGCCTGCCGATGGTGGTGGCGCTCAACATGACCGACATGGCCAGGAAGCAGGGCATCGCGGTCGACACCGCCGTGCTCTCGCGCGAACTCGGTGTGCCGGTGATCGAGACCGTGGGCGTGCACACCGGCGGCGCGAAGAACCTGCTCGAGGCGCTCGACGCACCGGTCGCCGCCGCGGCGCCCCAGCCCTGGAAGGCGCCCGGGCTGGACGACGTGCTCGCCACGCAGCGCGAGGTGCGCCGCATCCTCGGCCTGGCCGTGAAGGAGCCCGTGGGCAGCCTGGACACCAGCGACCGCATCGACCGCGTCGTGATGCACCCGGTGTGGGGCATGCTGGTGCTGGCGGTCACCATGTTCCTGATGTTCCAGGCCGTGTTCAGCTGGGCCAACGTGCCGATGGACGCCATCAAGGCCGGCACCGAGGGGCTGGGCAACCTGATCAAGACGCACATGCCCGAAGGCATGCTGCAGAGCCTGCTGGTCGACGGCGTGATCGCGGGCGTGGGCGGCGTGATCGTGTTCCTGCCGCAGATCCTGATCCTGTTCCTGTTCATCCTCGCGCTCGAAGACTCCGGCTACCTGCCGCGCGCGGCCTTCCTGCTCGACCGCCTGATGGGCACCGTGGGCCTGTCGGGCCGCTCGTTCATTCCGCTGCTGTCGAGCTTCGCCTGCGCCATTCCGGGCGTGATGGCCACGCGCACCATCAGCAACTGGCGCGACCGCATCACGACCATCATGATCGCGCCGCTCATGACCTGTTCGGCGCGGCTGCCGGTGTATGCGCTGCTCATCGCGGCCTTCATTCCGGCGCGCGACGTGGGCGGCATCTTCAACCTGCAGGGCGTGGTGCTGTTCGCGCTGTATGTGTTCGGCATCGTCTCGGCGATGGCGGTGGCCTGGGTGATGAAGCGCTTTCGCGACAGCACGCGGCACTCGCCGCTGCTGATGGAGCTGCCGGCCTACCGCTGGCCGAACCTGCGCAACCTGGCGCTGGGGCTCTACGAGCGGGCATGGATCTTCATCCAGCGCGTGGGCACGATCATCCTCACGCTGACGATCCTGCTGTGGTTTTTGTCGACCTTCCCGTCGCCGCCCGAAGGCGCGACCGGCCCCGCCATCCAGTACAGCCTGGCCGGCATGATCGGCCGCGGGCTGGAACACATCTTCGCGCCCATCGGCTTCAACTGGCAGATCTCCATCGCGCTGGTGCCGGGCATGGCCGCACGCGAAGTCGCGGTGGGCGCGCTGGGCACGGTGTACGCGCTCTCGGCCACCGGCGACGACGTGGCCAGCGCGCTGGAGCCGCTCATCGCCGGCAGCTGGTCGCTGGCGACCGCGCTGTCGCTGCTGGTCTGGTACGTGTTCGCGCCGCAGTGCATCTCGACGCTGGCGGCCGTCAAGCGCGAAACCGGCTCCTGGAAATACGTGTGGATCATGGCGGGCTACTTATTCGCCCTGGCATACGTGGCATGCTTCTTGACCTATCGCATTGCACTCGCTTTCGGCGCGGGGTAAAACCACAGGGAAAGGGTTGAAGAAGACATGACACAGCAACTGATCGTCGGATTGATCGTCGCGGCCGCCGCGCTCTACGCGGTCTGGCGCTGGATGCCTGCCGGCTGGCGCCGTGGCGCCGCGCGCAAGTTCGCGGCCGGCACGCAGCGCGCGGGCCTCATCGATCAGGCCCGCGCCGATCAGCTTGCCGCCTCGCTGGCCAAGACCTCGGGCTGCGGCTCGTGCGACAGCTGCGGCAGCTGTGCCCCCAAGAAACCCGCTGGCGCCGACCCGGCCGACAGCCACAGCAGCCCCGCGCTGACTTCCACCACGCCCAGCACCGGACGCTGAGTCCGATGCCCGCGCACATCCTCGTCGCCGGGGGCGGGATCGGAGGGCTGGCCACGGCGCTGGCGCTGTCCCGTGCCCACCACCGCGCCGACGTCTTCGAACAGGCCGCCGACTTCGGCGAAATCGGCGCCGGCGTGCAGCTCGGCCCCAACGCCACCCGCCGCCTTCAACAACTCGACCTCGGCCGCGGCCTCGCGGCCATCGCGGCGCGCCCCGAAGCGCTGGTGGTCCACAGCGCCGGCAGCGGCGCCGAACTGGCCCGCATGCCGTTGGGCGATGCCATGCAGCAGCGCTACGGCGCGCCGTACTGCTGCGTGCACCGCGCAGACCTGCACACGCTGCTGCTCGATGCCGTGCGCGCGCAGGGCACGGGCTCGCTAGTCACGGCCGCGCGCATCCGGCAGGTCGAGACCAGCGACGACCTGGTCTGCGTCTCGAGCACCGACGCGCGTGCGTGGGAGGGCGAGGCGCTGGTGGGGGCCGACGGCCTGTGGAGCCTGGTGCGCGCGCAGCTCGAATCCGAATCCGCCGAAGCGCCGCCGCGCGTGACCGGGCACACGGCGTGGCGTGCGCTGGTGCGTCAGGCCGATCTGCCTGCGGCGCTGCGTCGTTCGCGCGTGGATGTGTGGCTCGGGCCGCGTTTGCATGCGGTCGCGTACCCGGTGCGCGCGGGGGATGCGCTCAACGTCGTCGTGATTGCCGAATCTGCACCTGCGGGCGATGCGCGCGATTGGGATCAGGCCAGCAGCCTTGTCGCGCTGAAGCAGGCGATGGGGCGCAGCTGTGCGAATCTTCAGTCATTGCTCGATGCGATGCCGAGTTGGCGCGCGTGGACGCTGAGCGATCGCGCGCCCGTGGCTGGTCCTGGCGACATGGCGCATGAGCGCGTCGCGCTGGTGGGCGATGCTGCGCATCCGATGGTGCCGTACCTCGCGCAAGGCGCTGGCATGGCGATCGAAGATGCGGTCGCGTTGGCGGATGCCTTGGGTGATACCTCGGCGCTGGGTGTGCCGGCTGCGTTTGCACGCTATGCCGAGGCGCGCTGGGAACGCAACGCGCAAGTGCAGGCGCGGGCGCGTCGCAATGGCGAGATCTTTCATGCCACGGGTGCGGTGCGCTTCGGGCGCGACATGGCGATGCGCTTGCTGGGCTCCCGGCTGCTCGATCAGCCCTGGTTGTACGGCGGCTGATCCAGGGCGCGTGCCCAGGCCACCGGGTACTTCCCTCCGCGAATGTCCCCCGGGGCTTCGCCCCTCCTCCTTGATTTCGCTGCGGGAAGCACCCAGTGTCCTGGGCACGGGACGCCGCGCTGGTGTGTAGCCGATCAACAGCCGCACTGCTCGCCGATGCAGTGCCTTGCGCAGCGAAATCAAGGAGGAGGCCGCAGGCCGGGGGACATTCGCGGAGCAAGGTGCCCCGTCGGCGTGAGCGTCGCCCTGAAAGAATCAGAGCCGGAACGTCTGCAGATGCTCGATGCGCTCCGCGAGACCTTCCTGCCCCAGGTAATGCCCCTGCGTCCCATCGCGCATCTGCGCGAGCGTGGTTTCCAGCTCGACCAGCATCGCATCGCGATCCGCCACGAAGGCCGGCGGCACGTCGATGCCGATCTGCGCGCAGGCGTCGGCGATCAGATGCGCGCTGGCGGGCGCACCGCAGGCCGCGCATTTCACGATGGCCGCCACGGTCGGCTCGGCGCCGTTGTCCAGCAGGGCGCTCGTGAGTTCGGGCGAGATCTGACCGTCGATGTTGCGCAGCACGTCGGATGCCACCGGCGCGCCTGCGCGCACCAGCGCGGCTGCGGCGGCGAAGGCGCTGTGTCCCACGGCCACGTCGGTGGCGAGTGCACTGCCTTCATGCGGCCCTTCGAAGTTCAGGCCTGCGGCGGCAAGTTCGGCGACCAGCGCAGCGTCGTCGGTGGCAATCGCGTGGCGCAGTGCCGCGCGTGCGAGCGCCGGGTGATGGCGCAGCGTGCCGTCTGCCAGCGGCGTGCGCCAGTCGACGATGGCGCGGCAATAGAAGGTGACCAGCTTGTCCATCAGGTCGAGGTCCAGCCCGTAGCCTTCGTGGCGGTCGTCGAGGTAGGCGAGCAGCGCCTGCCCCGAGAAGTAGTCGCCCGTCGGCGCCAGCGGGTCTTCATCGAGATGCAGCGCCGCGAAGGCGCCGTACAGGTCGGCCGCGACAGGGCTCAGGCCGTCTTCGTGCAGCGCGTGGGTCCAGGCCGGCGGCAGGCCCTGCTTCCACGCGATGACCTGGCCGTGCGTGGCACCGGGCTCGACCACCGCGTAGACGCGGTCGCAGTACTCGAAGCCGCCGAAGGGCAGGTGCGTGAGCTTGCCGCTCCAGGGCGTGCCGCTGTCTTCGGCCGCTTCCTCGGCGAGTTCCTGCTCATGTTCGATCCAGCCCTGCAGGTCGCGGTAGCCGTCGCTGCCGTCCCAGAACAGCTCCGACCAGCTGACGCTCTCGACGTTGCCGTTCATCGGCAACGCGAGGTCGTAGTCGAGGCGCCCGCCTGCCGTGTGCTGCCACAGCGCGACCAGCGCCTCGGGCAACGGGCCGGCGCACAGCGCCTGCACCGCATCGATCTGCTGCTGCGGCATCGGCGGTTGCGCGTCGAAGATCACGCGGTCGGCGAACAGCACGACGCCATGTTCGCGCAGGGTGGAGAGCTCTTCGGCAGAGAACGAGGTGTTGTTGTTCATGGCAGCGGCCTCCGTGTTCTCCAAAATGTAGCGCTTTGCGCCGAGGGAGCAACCCTCGTTCGCCCGGGGCTGCTGCAAGCCCCGGCATGACGCACTACAGATCGGTGCGCAGCTTCCAGATCTCGGGGAACAGCACCACGTCGAGCATCTTGCGCAGGTAGCTCACACCGCCCGTGCCGCCGGTGCCGCGCTTGAAGCCGATCACGCGTTCGACAGTGGTCACGTGGCGGAAGCGCCAGAGGCGGAAGGCGTCTTCGAGGTCGGTGAGTTTTTCGCCGAGCTGGTACAGGTCCCAGTGGTCGTGCGGGTTGCGGTAGACCGTGAGCCAGGCGGCCTCGACGCCGTCGCTCGATTCGTAGGGCTGGGTCCAGTCTCGCTCCAGGCGGTCGGCGGGCACGGGCAGGCCGTGGCGTGCGAGCAGGCGCAGCGACTCGTCGTACAGCGAGGGCGCGCGGTAGGCCGCGTCCACCTGCGCGAGCAGGTCGGCGCGGTGCGCGTGGGGCTTGAGCATGGCGGCGTTCTTGTTGCCGAGCAGGAACTCGATGCAGCGGTACTGCGCGCTCTGGAAGCCGCTGGAGTTGGCGAGGTAGGGGCGCATCGCCGTGTATTCGGGCGGCGTCATGGTCGAGAGCACGGTCCACGCGCTCACCAGCTGTTCCATGATGCGGCTCACGCGCGCGAGCATCTTGAAGGCGTCGGGCAGCTGCTCCTGCGCGATGCAGCGCACGGCGGCGTGCAGCTCGTGCAGCATGAGCTTCATCCAGAGTTCGCTGGTCTGGTGCTGCACGATGAACAGCATCTCGTCGTGCGCGGGTGACAGCGGGTGCTGCGCGTTCAGGATCTCGTCGAGGTGCAGGTAGTCGCCGTAGCTCATGGACTTGCTGAAGTCCAGCTGCGCCTTCTCTTCGTGGACGATCGACTCGGGGGTCTTGTTGTTGTCGTTGTCGGTGCTCATGTCACTGCGTTCTTGCGGTTGAATTCGGCGCGTCGCCACTCGCCGGTCTCGAGCACCTGCACGAGGTGTTCGACCGAGTGCCACACGTCCTCGAAGCCGACATACAGCGGCGTGAAGCCGAAGCGCAGGATGTCGGGCATCTGCGAATCGCCGGCGCGGTAGTCGCCGATCACGCCGCGCGCGATCAGCGCCTGCACGATGGCGTAGGCGCCTTCCTCGCGGCTGAGGCACACCTGCGAGCCGCGCAGTGCGTGGTCGCGCGGCGTGACGAGTGACAGGCCCTGGCCGGCGCAGCGTTCTTCGACCAGGCGGATGAACAGGTCGGTGAGTGCGAGCGACTTGGTGCGCAGCGCGGCCATCGCACCGCCGGTGCCGTTGAAGGCTTCGGCGGCCAGCACGGTGTCGAGCCCGCACTCGAGGCCGGCCAGCGCGATGACCGGTTGCGTGCCGCACAGGTAGCGGCCGACGCCTGGCGCGGGGCGGTAGTGCGGCGTGAACTCGAAGGGCGCCGCGTGGCCCCACCAGCCCGACAGCGGCTGCTCGAACTGGCCTGCGTGCTTCGTGTTCACCCAGGCGAAGGCCGGCGCGCCGGGGCCGCCGTTGAGGTACTTGTAGCCGCAGCCGATCGCGTAGTCGGCGTTGCTGTCGTTGAGCGCCACGGGCACGGCGCCCGCGCTGTGCGCCAGGTCCCACACGGTGAGCGCGCCCGCGGCGTGCGCGGCGGCGGTGACGGCCTTCATGTCGTGCATGGCACCGGTGCGGTAGTTGACGTGCGTGAGCATGAGCACGGCGACTTCGTCGGTCAGCGCAGTGGGCAATTCGCTCGCGTCGATGAGCTTCAGCGTGAAGCCGCGTTCACGGCACAGCGATTCGGCGATGTACAGGTCGGTGGGGAAGTTGCTGCGCTCGCTCACCACCAGCTTGCGGCCGCTCGCCTTCTGCTGCGAGAGCGCCGCGAACAGCACCTTGTAGAGATTGACGGAGGTGCTGTCGGTGCACACCACTTCGCCCGGCGCCGCGCCGATCAGCCGGGCCACCTTGTCGCCCAGGCGCTGCGGCAGGTCGAACCAGCTCGCGGTGTTCCAGGAGCGGATGAGGCCTTCGCCCCATTCCTTGGCCACCACGTCGGCGATGCGCGCGGGCGCGGCCTTGGGCAGCACGCCGAGCGAGTTGCCGTCGAGGTAGAGCACGCCCTCGGGGAGGGTGAATTGGTCGCGCAGGGCGCGCAGCGGGTCTTGCGCGTCGAGGGCGCGGCAGTCGGCGAGGGTCGTCGTCATGGAAGGGAGGGGTTTCAGCGGGGAAGTTCGCGCAGCACGGCGCGCACGGGGGAGGCATCGGCGCTCGTCAGCTTGAGCGGCAGCGCGATGAGTTCGTAGTCGCCCTCGGGCACGTCGTCGAGCACGAGGTTCTCGAGCACGCGCAGGTCGAGGTGGCGGATGCGCTGGTGGCTGTCGAGCGTCTTGCTGTCAGCCGGGTCGATGCTGGCGGTGTCGATGCCAATGAGCTTCACGCCCATGGCCGCCAGGCGTTCGACGGTGGCGGGCGCATAGGCCGCGAGCTGCGGGTCCCAGCGGTCGACGGGCATGGCCGGGTAGGTGCGCACGAGCACGCGCGGGGGCAGCGTGTCGTTCACGGCATGCGCGATGTGCTCCCAGGTGACCAGCGGGCCGCGGCCGATCGCGTGGATCACGCGGCAGGGGCCGAGGAAGGGCGTGAGGTCGACCTGGCCGATGGTCTGGCCCTCGGGGGCGTAGTGCAGCGGCGCGTCGGCATGGGTGCCCACGTGCGGCGACAGCGTGATTGCGCTCACGTTGACGGGGCAGCCGGGGCCGATGGTGGCGCACCACTGCTGCGAATACGGCGTGTCGCCCGGGAACACCGGGCTGCCGGCGTGCACGGGGGCGGAGATGTCCCAGAGTCGGAGCGGGGCGGTCATGGCGGGCGGCAGGGCGAAGGAATAAAAGGGCAGTGTGGGCCGGTTGGAGTCGCTCCACAAGGGGCCGGCGGGTGCCGAATGCTATGCGCAGTGACTGCCTTGCGTCGAGAAGTTATCCATCAATCGTCGAAAGATTGAATAATCTATTCAATCAACGGGAATTGGAGAACAAATCATGCAAGCCGACCTCGACCGAACCGACCTCCAGCTGCTGCGCGCGCTTCAGGACAACGCCCGCCTGACCTCGGGCGAGCTGGCGCAGATGGCGCACCTGTCGCAGTCGCCGTGCTGGCGCCGGGTGAAGAAGCTGGAAGACGACGGCGTGATCGGCGGCTACCACGCGGGCCTGAACCGGCGCGCGCTGGGCTTTGGCGTGCTGGCCTTCGTGATGGTCGGCATCGACCACCAGACCGAGATCTCGTCGCGCGCCTTCGAGGACGCGGTGTGCGCGATTCCCGAGGTGGTGATGTTCCACGGCATCTCGGGGCCGGCGGATTTCATCCTCGTGGTGGTCGCGAAGGACCTCGACGCGTATTCCGACCTGCTGCAGCGCAAGCTGCACCGCCTGCCGGGCGTGCGCCACGTGCAGACGCATTTCTCGCTGCAGGAGTTCAAGGGGCAGTTGGGCGGCCTCCCGGTGCCTGTGGCCTGAACCGTCAGTGCAGTTCGTCGGACAGCATCGCCAGCCCATGCCGCAGGCGCGCGCGCTGGCAGGCGTCGCTGCCGGCCTGCAGCTCGTGGCAGGGGTTGGGCCGCCATTCGTAGATGCCGCAAGCCACCGATTGGCCGATCTTGCCGGTGAGCGCGGCGCAACGCGGCGGCGTGTGGTCGGTGCCGCGCATGCGGCACAGGGCGTCGTTCACGTCGACCGCCAGGCCCGAGGGCACGCGGCCGCCATGGTCGTCGAGCTCGTGCACGCTGAAGTCGACGCGGTAGCTGGCGCAGCAGGCGCCGCAGGTCTGGCAGGGATTCATGGGGCGAGCAGCGCGGCGTCACGCACGCGCTGCAGCATGCGGCGACGGATCAGCCCGCTCGCGGGACGGATCAGCAGCCAGTAGGCGGTGAAGCGGCGCTGCGCGGCGGCATCGCCGCACCAGACCCGGGTGCGCGTGGTGAGGCGTGTGCCCGTGCCTTCGGGCTCGGCCGTGAAGTGAAGCACCAGCTTGGCCAGGCCCGTGGCGTCGAGCGCGGCGAAGGCCGGGCCGTCGGCCAGCGGGACCAGGCCGTAGTCGAAGCGCCAGAAGCGGCCGGCCAGGCCGAAGGCCAGTTCGCGTTCGCCGTCGCGCCCCAGCGGCGTGAAGTCGGCAAAGCCGAAAGCCTCGCGCTGGCGCAGCGTGGGGGCGGCCAGCCCGAGCCGGCTGGCCAGGCGGTTCGGCAGTTCGCGCAGCGCGATCAGGCTGCGCGCCACGGGGTCGTCGGTGATCTCGGGGCGGGCCGCCACGTCGAGCACGCGCGCGGGCGATGCGGGCACGTGGAGGCTGTGCGTCTCCGCGAACTGGTAGCGCGGCAGGTAGCGGTTCATCAGCTCCATGCGGCGCTCCGTTGGTTCAGTGGCTCGATGTCAGAGCCTGCCGAGCAGCAGGAACTCCATCAGCGCCTTCTGCGCGTGCAGGCGGTTCTCGGCCTCGTCCCACACGACCGACTGCGGGCCGTCGATGACCTCGGCCTGCACTTCCTCGCCGCGGTGCGCGGGCAGGCAGTGCATGAAGAGGGCGTCGGTCTGGGCGATGCGCATCATGTCCTCGTCGACGCACCAGTCGGCGAAGGCCTTGCGGCGCGCCTCGTTCTCGGCCTCGTAGCCCATGCTGGTCCACACGTCGGTGGTGACGAGGTCGGCGCCGCGGCAGGCTTCCATCGGGTCCTGGAAGACCTTGTAGCTGTCGCCCGAACGGATGCCGGCGATCGACTGGTCGACCTCGTAGCCGCTGGGCGTGCTCACGTGCACCGTGAAGCCGAGGATTTCGGCGGCTTGCAGCCAGGTGTTGGCCATGTTGTTGCCGTCGCCGACCCACGCCACCGTCTTGCCCTGGATCGAGCCGCGGTGCTCGATGTAGGTGAAGATGTCCGCCAGGATCTGGCAGGGGTGGAACTCGTTGGTCAGGCCGTTGATGACGGGCACGCGCGAGTGCGCGGCGAAGGCATCGATCTTGGTCTGCTCGTAGGTGCGGATCATCACCAGGTCGACCATGCGGCTGATGACCTTGGCGCTGTCCTCGATGGGCTCGGCGCGGCCCAGCTGGCTGTCGCCCGTGGTCAGGTGCACCACGCTGCCGCCGAGCTGGTACATGCCGGCCTCGAAGCTCACGCGGGTGCGCGTGCTGGCCTTCTCGAAGATCATGGCCAGCGTGCGGTCGACCAGCGGCTGGTGCTTTTCGTACGTCTTGAACTTCTTCTTGATGATCGCCATGCGATCGAAGAGGTAGACGTACTCGTCGGCCGTGAGGTCCGAGAACTGCAGGTAGTGGCGCAGGGCGTTCGGTGCGGCGGCGGTCGTCATTGCGCAACGGGCTCCGAGAGGAAGGTTTTGACGATCGGCGCGAGGATCGCGACGATCTCGTCGGCTTCGGCAATGCTCAGGATGAGCGGCGGCACGAGGCGGATCACCTTGTCGGCCGTCACGCTCAGCAGCAGGCCGGCGTCGCAGGCGCGGTTCAGGATCGCGCCGCAGGGCCGGTCGAGCTCGATGCCCAGCATCAGGCCCTGGCCGCGGATCTCCTTCACGCCGGGCAGGCTGCCGATCTCGCGCTCCAGCGCAGCCTTCAGGTGGGCGCCGACGGTGGCGGCATTCTCGAGCAGCTTGTGCTCTTCCATGATGCGGATGGTTTCCACACCGGCGCGCATGGCCAGCGGGTTGCCGCCGAAGGTGGTGCCGTGGTTGCCCGGGCCGAAGATGTTGGCGGCCTTGGGGCCGGCCACGACGGCGCCGATCGGCACGCCCGAGCCCAGGCCCTTGGCCAGCGGCATCACGTCGGGCTTGATGCCCGCCCACTGGTGGGCGAACCACTTGCCGGTGCGGCCCATGCCGCACTGCACTTCGTCGATCATCATGAGCCAGTCGCGCTCGTCGCACAGCGCGCGCACTTGCTTGAGGTAGTCGACGCGCATCGGGTTGATGCCGCCTTCGCCCTGGATGGTTTCGAAGAACACGGCGACCACGTTCGGGTTGCCTTCGGTGGCCTTCTTCAGCGCCTCGATGTCGTTCAGCGGCACGCGGATGAAGCCCTCGACCAGCGGGCCGAAACCGGCCTGCACCTTGGGGTTGCCGGTGGCCGACAGCGTGGCGATGCTGCGGCCGTGGAAGGCGGCTTCGTAGACGACGATCTCGGGGCGCTCGATGCCCTTGTCGTGGCCGTACTTGCGGGCCAGCTTCAGGGCGGCTTCGTTGGCTTCCAGGCCGGTACAGCAGAAGAAGGCGTTGGTCAGGCCCGACAGCTCGGTGAGCTTGGTGGCGAGTTGTTCCTGGCCGGTCACGTGGTAGTAGTTGGAGCTGTGGATCAGCTTGGTCAGCTGGTCCTGCAGGGCGGGCACCAGCTCGGGGTGGTTGTGGCCCAGCGTGTTGACGGCGATGCCGCCCAGGCCGTCGAGGTAGGCCTTGCCCGTGGTGTCCCAGACTCGGCAGCCCTGGCCGTGCGACAGCGCGATCGGCAGGCGACCGTAGGTGTTCATGACGTGGGGCGAGGTGGGTTGCTGGGCGGTGGCGCTCATTCGGTACTCCAGATAGGGAGCACGAATTCTAGGCGTGCGATTTGACGGCTTCGTTGAGGATTCCGCATCACAGCAATGCCCCCCATTCAGGATGCAAAAAGGGCCCCGGATACAATCGCTTGCTGCACCGCAGCACCTGTTCCGGTCGCCTCACTTCACGATGATTTCCCCCAACGCCAAAGAAATCTTCATCCAGGGCATCACCCACGATGGCCGCACTTTTCGCCCCAGCGACTGGGCCGAACGCCTCGCCGGCGTCATGTGCTCCTTCCGCCCCGGCGGCGCCTACCCGGGCAGCCACCTGAGCTACTCGCCCTGGTGCATTCCCACGACCATCAACGGCGTGAAATGCGTGGTGGTGAACCGCGCCCTGCGCGACGCCGAGCCCATGGCCTGGGACTTCTGCGTGAACTTCGCCAAAGACAACAACCTCCAGGTGGCCGAGGCCTGCCTGGTGCCCGACCCGGCGGATACGCCGCCCCCTCCCAAAAAGACCTGACTTCCAGGTCTTTTTTTTGGGGCTGCGTGGGTTGCTCGCGCCTGGATGCTTTTCGAGCGCCCATGAAAAAACCGCCCGAAGGCGGTTTTTCACTTTTGCTTGCTGCAGCGCACCCCGATCAAACGGCGGACCGGAGGATTCCGGTCCGGGCTTGCCTGACAGGTGTCAGGCGGCGGCCTTTTCAGGCGCGAGGGCGAGGGCCTTGACCTTGGCCGACAGGCGGCTCTTGTCGCGGGCGGCCTTGTTCTTGTGGAAGATGCCCTTGTCGGCGACGGTGTCGACGATGCTCTGGGCCTTCGCGAACAGTTCGCTTGCCTTGGTCTTGTCGCCAGCCAGAACAGCCTTTTCGACGTTCTTGACAGCGGTACGGTATTTGGAGCGCAGCGAGGTGTTCGCAGCGTTGAGCTTGACGTCCTGGCGGACGCGCTTGCGGCCCGACGCGAGGCGCGGGTTCTTCTTCTTGGGCTTGGCGGATGCCATATTTAGTGTTCCTTAGGTGTCTGAGGATGATGCAGCAAAGCCCTCCATTATAGGCCGGGTTCCGGTTTTTGCCGAATTGCCCGCTTTTGCCACCTTTCGCAGCCCTACACTCGCCCCCGTGTCCCTGTTCAAATCCGCCTCCACCGTCTCCCTGCTGACCCTCGCTTCGCGGATCACGGGCCTCGTGCGCGACGTGCTCTTTGCCTCGGTGTTCGGCGTCAGCGCGCTCACCGACGCCTTCAACGTCGCCTTTCGCATCCCCAACCTGTTTCGCCGCGTGTTCGGCGAGGGCGCCTTCAGCCAGGCCTTCGTGCCGGTGCTGGCCGCGCGCAAGACCGAGGCGGGGCAGGAGGGCGCCCGGGAGCTGGTCGACCACGTCGCCACGCTGCTGACCTGGGCCCTGGTGGTGCTGTGCGTGGCCGGCGTGGCCGGCGCGCCGCTGCTGGTCTGGGCCATGGCCAGCGGCCTGCAGGGCTTCGACGCCGCCGTGGTCATGACGCGCTGGATGTTCCCCTACATCGGCTTCATGTCGCTGGTGGCGCTGGCGGGCGGCATCCTCAACACCTGGCGCAAGTTCGCCGTGCCGGCGGCGTCGCCGGTGCTGCTCAACATTGCGCTGATCCTGTCGATCTCCATCGGCGCGCCGCTGTTTCGCCGCTATGGCATCGAGCCGATCTACGCCCAGTGCGTGGGCGTGATGGTCGGCGGCGTGCTGCAGCTGGCCCTGCAGATCCCGGCGCTGCGCGCGCTGGGGCTCATGCCGCGCATCGGCGCCAGTTTCAAGGCGCTGCGCGCCGCGTGGACCGATCCGACCACCCGCAAGGTCATGAAGCTCATGCTGCCGGCGCTGCTGGGCGTGAGCGTGGCGCAGATCTCGCTGCTCATCAACACGCAGATCGCCTCGCACCTGGCCACCGGCAGCGTGACCTGGGTCACCAACGCCGACCGGCTGATGGAATTCCCCACCGCCATGCTCGGCGTGGCGCTGGGCGTGGTGCTGATGCCGCAGCTCGCGGGCGCCCGCGCCGCCAAGGACGACGCGCGCTACTCCTCGCTGCTTGACTGGGGCCTGCGCCTCGTGGTGCTGCTGGCGGCGCCGTGCGCCGTGGCGCTGCTGCTGTTCGCCAAACCGCTCGTGGCGGTGCTGTTCCACAACGGCGCCTACACCGGCGAGGACGTGGGCCGCACCACCGTGGCGCTCATGGGCTACGGCGTGGGGCTGGTCGGCCTCGTGGCCGTCAAGGTGCTCGCGCCCGGCTACTACGCCAAGCACGACACGCGCACCCCCATGCTGATCGCCGTGACGGTGCTGGTGTTCACGCAGGTGCTCAACTTCTTCCTGGTGCCGCTGCTGCAGCACGCGGCGCTGACGCTGACCATCGGCATCGGGGCGCTGGTCAACGCGCTGTGGCTGCTGATCGGCCTGATCCGCCGCGGCAGCTACACCCCCGAGCCCGGCTGGGGCAAGTTCGCGCTGCAGGTGCTGTTGGGCACCGTGGTGCTGGCGGCCCTGCTGGCCTGGGGCGCGCATTATTTCGACTGGGTCGGCCTGCGCGCGCAGCGCCTGCACCGCATCGGCCTGCTGGCTGCGCTCATCGCCGGCGCCGCGCTGCTCTATTTCGCCGTGCTCACCGCCGCGGGCGTGCGCCTGCGCAGTTTCATGCGCCGCTGAAGCGCCGTTGGCGAGCCGGAAAACACTGCCTTGACGCTCCCTGCGGGCTCCTCTACAAAGCCATATGACGTTCAGCTACCAGGTTCCCACGGCACTGGAATATTTCGAGTCGCTGGTCGGCAGCGATGACCACTTTCCGCTGCTCGAAGCGGCCGCCAGCATCGCGCAGGACGAATACCCCGAACTCGACGTGCAGCAGGTGCTGGGCGACGTCGACCAGCTGCTCGCGCGCCTCAAGCGCCGCCTGCCGGCCGACGCCGCGCCGCTGGCCCGGCTGCGCGCGCTGAACCAGTTCTTCTTCAGCGACCTGAATTTCGGCGGCAACGTCAACGACTACTACGACCCCGACAACAGCTACCTGAACGCCGTGCTGCGCACCCGCCGCGGCATTCCGATCTCGCTGGCCGTGCTGTGGATGGAACTGGCCCAGGGCCTGGGCCTGCAGACGCGCGGCATCAGCTTCCCGGGGCATTTCATGGTCAAGGTCACGCTGCCCAAGGGGCAGGTCGTGATCGATCCGTTCACCGGCAAGTCGCTCTCGCGCGAAGAGCTGGGCGAGCGGCTCGAACCCTACAAGCGCGGCAACGGGCTGGTCGGCGAGTTCGACGTGCCGCTGGGCCTGTACCTGCAGCCCGCGAGCCCGCGCGAGATCATCGCGCGCATGCTGCGCAACCTGAAGGAAGTGCACCACGCGCAGGAAGACTGGCCGCGCTACATCGCGGTGCAGAACCGCCTCATTGCCCTCTTGCCCACCGCCTGGGGCGAGCACCGCGACCGCGGCGTGGCGCATGCCGAGCAGGGCCATGCGGCGCTGGCCGTGCGCGACCTCGAAACCTACCTCGCCAACGCCGAAGACGCGCTCGACATCGACGCGATCGCCGAGCGCGTGGCGCTGCTGCGGCGCCTGGCCAACTGACCAGCCACGACAGCCATAACGCCCATGACCGACACCCGCACCGGCGTGAGCGCGGCGCCCGACCTGGGCACGCTGCACGAATTCCACGGCGTGCAGCCGGTGCTGCCGGTGTCCGACGTCTCGCGCGCCGCGCGCTGGTTTTCCGAGGTGCTGGGTTTCGAGATCGACTTCATCGCCGGCGAGCCGCCCAGCTACGCCCGCGTGATGAAGGGCGACCGCAGCTATGGCGACCCGGTGTACCTGCGCCTGTGGCAATGCGGCAGCCGCGAGGCCCGGCCCTGGCGCGGCGAAATCGTGATCCACGTCGGCAAGGACATCGACGGCCTGCATGCCGCCTATGTGAAGCGCGGCGTGACCATCATCGAGCCGCCCACGTCCCAGCCCTGGGGCCTGCGCGAATTCGCGATCCGCGAACCCGACGGCCACGTGCTGCGGTTCTGCGGCTATCTCTGAAACACAAAATTACAAGCAGATCGATGCGGCCGTGTCGATCCGTGGCCCGCTCGCGCGACGTGTGAACAGGAGCACGCAGATTCCGGCGTCTCCCGATCCCCACCCACTTTCAGGAGAAACGACATGCGATTCATGGTTCTGGTCAAGGCGAGCCCCGATTCCGAAGCCGGCGTGATGCCGAGCACCGAGCTCCTCACCGAGATGGGCCGGTTCAACGAAGAACTGGTCAAGGCCGGCGTGCTGCTGGCGGGCGAGGGGCTGCACCCGTCGTCCAAGGGCGCGCGCGTGCGCTGCGAAGGCAAGAAGCGCACCGTCATCGACGGCCCCTTCACCGAGACGAAGGAACTGCTGGCGGGCTTCTGGCTGCTGCAGGTCAAGTCGAAGGAAGAAGCCATCGAGTGGATCAAGCGCAGCCCGTTCCAGGAAGGCGAGATCGAGATCCGCCAGGTCTTCGAGGCCACCGATTTCGGCGAGGCCATGACGCCCGAGCTGCTGGCCCAGGAAGACCGCCTGCGCGCCGAGTCGGCTGCCAAGGCCGGCCGCTGAACTTCATCCATTCCTCGAAGGAGAAACGATCATGCGATTCATGCTGCTGATGATTCCCCACGGCTACGAAAACGCCGCGCCCGGCACGGTGCCCGACGACGTCGAACGCGTGGGGTCGATGATGGCCTTCAACGAGTCCTTGCAGAAGGCCGGCGTGCTGATCGGTTGCGAGGGCCTGCACCCGCCGTCGATGGGCGCGCGCGTGAGCTTTCCGGGCGGCAAGCCGAAGGTGGTCGACGGCCCCTTCGCCGAGGCCAAGGAAGTGCTGGGCGGCTACTGGCTGATCGATGTCGCCTCGCGCGCCGAGGCCATCGAATGGGCGAGCCGCTGCCCGGGCAGCGAGAACGAGGTCATCGAGATCCGACAGGTGCAGGAACTCGAAGATTTCTCGCCCGAGGTGCAGGACGTGGCGAGCGAGTTCACGTCGATGCAGCAGACCCTGAAGAAGTAAGCGGGCCCTAGTCTTCTCGCACCAGCCGGATGCCCACCAGCGTGTAGCGTGTGTCCGGCGCATTCCAGTTGCGGTACGACGAGCGGGCATAGAAAGCCCAGGTGTGCCAGGAGCCCCCGCGGCGCACCCGCACGGTGCCCGTGGCGGGGCCCTGGGGGTCGTCGACCGGTGAGCGCGCGTAGTATTCGTCGCCATGCCAGTCGGCCACCCACTCCCACGCATTGCCGTGCATGTCGTAGAGGCCCCAGGCGTTCGGCGCGAAGCTGCCGACCGGGGCGGTGAAGGCAAAACCGTCGTCGCCCGCGAGCGCCATCGCGCGCCAGCGCGGCCAATGGGCGGCGCTGCGCGTGTCGAACACGTTGGCCCCGCGCAGCAGCGTGGCCGGATCGTCACCCGTGCTGTAGCGCGTGCGCGTGCCTGCGCGGCAGGCGTACTCCCACTCGGCCTCGGTCGGCAGGCGGTAGCGCCGGCCCTCCGTCTGGCTCAGCCAGGCGGCCAGCGCCTGCGCGTCGTTCCAGCTCACGTTGACGACCGGGTGGTCGTCGCCCTGCGCGAAGCCCGGGTTGCGCCACGAGTAGCGCGGGTCACGGCCTTCGAAGGCGTCGCCGCGCCGCGTGGTGGCGGGGTCGTAGTCGGCGCGCCAGCCGTAGCCGCCGGTGCCGTCGGCCACCGATTCGGGCACGTGGCCCGAGGCCTCGAGGAAGCGCCGGAACTGGCCCATCGTCACCTCATGCCGGCCCATCCAGAACGCCCGCGTGATGCGCACCTTGTGCACCGGCCCTTCGTCGGCCAACTGGGTGAAGCGTTCCTTGGGCAGCTGGGGGTAGTCGCGCGCCAGCGCCTCGGGCGCCTCGTCGCTGCCCATGAGGAACTCGCCGGCCGGCAATCGCACGAAGGCCATGCCCAGGCTGTTGCGTTCCACGGCGAGGTCGTCCGCCCGGACGCCCCCGCAGGCGAGGCCGAACGCGAAACCCAGGCTCCACAAGACGAGGCGTGGTGTCATGGCCGCATGCTATCCGGCTCGCCGGGCCGCAGCGAGGCCGCATGAGCCGCGGACAGGACACCGCCGCCATCCATCGCGCCATCGAGGCGGTCTGGCGCATCGAGTCCGCGAAGATCATCGCCGCGCTCGCGCGCAAGGTGCGCGACGTGGGCCTGGCCGAAGAGCTGGCGCAGGACGCGCTGGTGGCCGCGCTCGAGCAGTGGCCCGTCGACGGCGTGCCCGACAACCCCGCCGCCTGGCTCACGCAGGTGGCCAAGCACCGCGCCCTCGACCGCCTGCGCCACGTGCAGCTGGCCGAGCGCAAGGCGCCCGAGATCGGCCGCGAGCTCGATGCGCTGCACGCCATGGCCCAGGCCGATTTCGCGCAGGCGGTGGATGCGGCGCTCGACGACGACATCGGCGACGACCTGCTGCGCCTGGTGTTCACCGCCTGCCACCCGGTGCTCTCGACCGAGGCGCGCGTGGCGCTCACCTTGCGGCTGATGGGCGGCCTGACGACCGACGAGATCGCGCGCGCCTTTCTCGTGCCCGAGGCCACCGTGGCGCAGCGCATCGTGCGTGCCAAGCGCACGCTGGCCGAGGCGCGCGTGCCCTTCGAGGTGCCGCGCCGCCACGAGCTCGAAGCCCGGCTGGCCTCGGTGCTCGAGGTGCTCTACCTGATCTTCAACGAGGGCTACTCGGCCACCGCCGGCGACGACTGGATGCGCCCCGCGCTGTGCGACGAAGCGCTGCGCCTGGGCCGCATCGTGGCCGAGCTGGTGCCCGGCGAAGCCGAGGTGCACGGGCTGGTCGCGCTGATGGAAATCCAGGCCTCGCGCACCGCCGCGCGCGTGGGCGCCTCGGGCGAACCGGTGCTGCTGCTCGACCAGAACCGCGCGCGCTGGGACCCGATGCTGATCCGCCGCGGCCTGGCGGCGCTGGCGCGCGCCGAAGCGCTGGGCGGCGCGCTCGGCCCCTACGCGCTGCAGGCCGCCATCGCCGCCTGCCACGCCCGCGCGCGCACCGCGGGCGAGACCGACTGGGCCCGCATCGCGGCGCTGTACGACGCGTTGGCCGCGCTGTCGCCGTCGCCCATCGTCGAGCTGAACCGCGCGGTCGCGCTGTCGATGGCCTTCGGGCCGGCGGCCGGGCTGGAGGTTGTCGATGCGCTGCAGGACGAGCCCGCGCTGAAGGGCTACCACCTGCTGCCGACCGTGCGCGGCGACCTGCTCTTCAAGCTGGGCCGTCGCGACGAGGCGCGGCGGGAGTTCCAGCGCGCGGCCGCGCTCACGCGCAACACGCGCGAGCAGGCGCTGCTGCGGGCGCGCGCCGAGGCCTGCGGCGACAAGCCTTAGCGGACGGGCGCCGATGTGCCCGCGGAGGGCGAGCCCGGCAACCCGAACTGGTGCCACGCGCGGCGCAGTTGCGTGTCCGAGCCGAAGCCCGACAGCTCCGCCGCCCGCGTCACGCTGGCACCCGAGGCCAGCGCCAGTTGCGCGGCCGCCAGCCGCAGCCGGCGCAGATAGGCCAGCGGCGCCACGCCCGCGTGCTCGACGAACAGGCGCGTCAGGTGCCGCGCCGAGGTGTGGGCGACCTCGGCCATGCGCGGCACGCTCCAGTCGGCCTGCGGTTGTTCGCTGACCGCGTCCTGCACCCGGTGCAGCGCCGCGTGCAGGTGGTTGCGGTAGGCGAGAAAGGGCGACAGCTCCGGGTCGTGCGGGCCGCGCCGCAGCGCCACCACCATCGCCTGCGCCACCTGGGCCGCCAGCGCCTCGCCGCAGGTGTCGGCGATGCGGTGCAGCATCAGGTCGATGCCCGTCGTGACGCCCGCGCTGCTGTAGACCGGCGGGTCGATCACGAACACGCGGTTGCTCACCACCTCGCAGCGCGGCTCCACGGCGCGCAGCTCGTCCAGGTGATGGTGGTGCGTGGTGACGCGCCGCCCCGTGAGCGCGCCCGCATGCGCCGCGAGCAGCGCGCCCGCGCAGACCGTGACCAGCTCGACGCCGCCGCGCGTGAAGCGCTGGCCGCGCAGCCAGTGCAGCAGGTCCTGCGCCTCGGGGGTGTCGGTCGCGATGGTGTCGCCCGGCAGGCCGACCAGCACCACCCAGCCCGGGCCGTCCCACTGCGTCGGCAATGGCGACAGCCCCGACAGCGCGACGCCGACCGAGCCCCTCATGCTGGGCCGCGGCCCCGCGAATTCGATGATGAAGCGCTCGGGCTGGCCCGCCGCGCGCAGCCGCTGGTTGGCGATGCGCAGCGCCTCGGCCGGCCCGGCCCAGTCAAGCACCAGGCTGTCGGGCAGGAGCACGAAGACTACGCGGACAGGGGCTCGTTGCGGGTCCATGCGTAGTCCATCTGGCGCGCGGTGCGCTCGGCCAGGTCGCGTCCGGCCAGGCGTTCGACCAGGTGCAGGCTCATGTCGATGCCCGCGCTGATGCCGGCCGAGCTGACGATGCGGCCGGTGTCGACCCAGCGCACGCCGTCGCGCACGTCGAGCTGTGGGAATTGGGCGCGCAGGTCGGCGAGGTCTTCCCTGTGCGTGGTGACCGCCTCGCGCGTCACGACGCCGCTTTGCGCCAGCAGGAAGACGCCGGTGCAAACCGAGGCGACGAGCTGTGCGCCGGCCGCGCAGCGGGCGATCCAGCGCAGGGTGTCGGGGCTCGCCATCGGCGCATCGACCAGGCCGCCGGGGACGACCAGCACGTCGGCGGTGGCGGCGGCATCGGCCAGCGTGTGGTCGGCGAGCAGCCGCAGGCCGGCGCGCGCCTGCACCGGTTCCCCGGTGCGGGTGTGGGCGACCGAGGCGACCTCGAACGGCGCGGGCGCACCCGGCTGCAGGCGCTGGTGGACGCGGGCGGCGGTGGTGAAGACCTCGAAGGGGCCGGCGAAATCGAGCGCCTCGACGCCGTCGTAGGCCAGGATGCGCACGCGCAGCGGGGTCATTGAAATACCTCCGTGCTTCGCACTTCGGTGCGAGCTTGCTTGGGGCGGCCCGGCGCGGCGCTCATGCGGTCGCGCCTTCCGTGGCACGCGCCAACGCCTGCGCCACGCTGCAGACCGTGGCGAAGCGCCCGTCCAGCACGGTCGCCGTGCGCGCCTTGATGTCGGCGGCCGACAGCAGCCGGCCGTCGGGCTGCACCATGTCGAAGGTGAGGGTGGCGTCGGTCACGTAGTCGACCTCCCAGCCCAGGTCCGAGGCGTGGCGCGTGGTGGTTTCGCAGCACTGCTCGGTGCGGATGCCGCTCACGATCAGGCGGCGGATGCCGTGCTGCGTGAGCCACACATCGAGCCCGCTGTTGACCAGCGCGCTGTGGCGGTGCTTCGTGAAGGTGGCGGCCGCCTCGAAGGGCGCGAGGCCGTCGATCGGGCGCACATGGCCCGATTCGACCGCGAAGGGGTTGGACGCAACCTGCGGCGGATCGACGTGGAAAACACGCACGACCGGCAGTCCGGCCGCCACGGCGCCGGCGATCAGCGCGTTCTGGGCCTCGAGGTAAGGCGCGAGCAGGGCGGCGTTCCAGTAGGGGCGGTGGCGGAACGATTCCTGGGCATCGATCACAATCAGACAGGTGGTCATGGCGGTGGCGGGCAAGGCAAAGTGGATGATGCCGCCTATTCTTGGACGCCGCCAGCGCTTCGTCCGCGCCGAAGCGGACCGGAATCGATCAGATCAGGACATTGCCCGGTCGCTAGACCAGGCCGCCTGCGTGCAGTTCCTTTTTCAGGTACGCGTAGTACAGCGGCGCCGCCACCAGCCCGGCGGGGCCGAACACCGCTTCGGCCACGAACATCACCGACAGCAGCTCCCACACGCGCATCTGCGTGCGCGCGCCGACCACCTTGGCGTTGATCACGTACTCGGCCTTGTGGATCAGGATCAGGAAGCCCAGGCAGGCCGCGGCCGTGACTGGCGACACCGACAGCGCCACCAGCGTGATCACCGAGTTGCAGACCAGGTTGCCCACGATCGGCACCAGCCCGGCCACGAAGGTCAGTGTGATCAGCGCGGGCGTGTAGGGCAGCTCGAGGCCCCACAGCGGCATCAGGAACAGCAGGAAGATCGCGGTCAGCAGCGTGTTGAAGGCGGCGATCCAGAACTGCGCCGCGACGATCTGGCCGAAGGCCTCGCCGAAGGTGGTGATGCGCAGGAACATCTGCTGCGCCAGCGGCCGGCGCTGGGCAGGCGCCGGCGCCACGGCGGCCAGCGCGCCGATGATCAGGCCCACGTAGGCGAACAGCAGCCCGCCCAGCCAGGCGCGCCCGGCCATGGCGAGCGAGCCGGCCTGCGTGCGCAGGTAGTTGGCGACGATGCGCTGCACCTCGGCCGCGCCCTCGGGCAGGTAGACGGCGATGTCGGGTGGCAGCTTGGAGCGCAGCTCGAGCACCGTGCGGGCCGTGTAGTCGAGCAGTTCGCGGTACTGGTCGGGCGCATCGAGCACGTACTCGCGCGCCTGCGAGAACCCCAGCGTGACCAGGCCGATCGGGCCCAGCAGCACCAGCGTGACCGCCACCACCCGGGCCAGGCTGCCGGCGGCGGAACGCAGGGGCTTCAGGCGCGACAGCCAGCCGCCCAGCAGCCGGGCGAACCAGCGTGCGACCAGGAAGCCGATGCACACGCACAGCAGCCCCGGCAGCAGGTGCTGCCACATCACGAGCATCAGCCCCGCGAGCATCAGCAGGTAACTGGCCAGTACCACGTGGCGGGAGGCGGCGGCCGGGGGCGGGGCGGCGA
>NZ_JBWKYF010000060.1:0-42377 GCF_059423605.1 Variovorax sp. GW460-12-1-14-LB1 | reverse complement strand
CGGGTAGGGCGTGCCGGCCTTGGCGTTCTCGTAGGGCGAGAAGGTCCGGATGAATTCCCACTCGTCGGGCAGTTCCGGGTCGCCGTACTCCGCGATCCACGAGGCGCCGGCCGACAGCTGCGTGTAGCGCTTCATGTCGAGCAGCGCCACCTCGCTCACGATGGCGCCGTACAGCTGCGGGTACAGCGTGAGCATGTTGCCCATGAGCAGGCCGCCGTTGCTGCCGCCCATGGCGCCCAGGTGCGCGGGCGAGGTGATGCCGCGCGCGAACAGGTCCTGCGACACGGCCGCGAAATCCTCGCAGGTGCGCAGGCGGTTCTCCTGCAGCGCGGCCTGGTGCCAGCGCGGGCCGTACTCGCCGCCGCCGCGGATGTTCGCCACCACGTACACGCCGCCGCGTTCGAGCCAGGCACGGCCGATGCCGCCGCTGTAGCTCGGCTCCAGCGAGATCTCGAAGCCGCCGTAGGCGTACTGCAGCGTGGGGTGGGTGCCGTCGGCCACGAGGTCTTTCGCGGCGATCTCGAAGTAGGGCACGCGCGTGCCGTCCGCCGAGGTCGCGAAATGCTGGCTCACGCGAAAGCGCGAGGCGTCGAAGAAGCCGGGGCTGTGCTTCAGCGGCTGCGGCTCGCCCTGGCCGAGGGTGCCGATGTACAGCGTGGTCGGCTGCAGGAAGCCGCTCACGGTCAGGAAGTAGTCGTCGCTCTCGGTCTCGTCGATGCCGCCGGCCGCCACGCACGAGAGCGCGGGCGCGCCGCCCAGGCTGTCGCGCGCCCAGTCGCCTAGGCCGTCCGCCGGCGGCGTGAGCACCTCCAGCCGGTTCACCACGTCGTGCATCACGTTGAGGATGAGGTGGTGGCGCGTCCACGAGTAGTCGTCGAGTGCGGTGGTGTCGTCGGGCTCGAACAGCAGCGTGAGTTCGCGCGCGCCGGCCATGTAGTCGTCGAAGCGCGCGGCCAGCAGCGAGCCGGCGGTGTAGGTGCGGCCGGCCACGGTCCAGTCTTCGCGCGGCTCGATCAGCAGCCACTCGCGCGTGACGCCGGTGTTGGCGTCGTCGGGCACGTCGATCTTGGCCAGCCTGCCGTCGGGCGCACGCAGCCAGGTCTCGCTGTCGTAGAAGTCGATCT
This sequence comes from Variovorax sp. GW460-12-1-14-LB1, assembly GCF_059423605.1. Classification (NCBI taxonomy): domain Bacteria; kingdom Pseudomonadati; phylum Pseudomonadota; class Betaproteobacteria; order Burkholderiales; family Comamonadaceae; genus Variovorax; species Variovorax sp. GW460-12-1-14-LB1. Next base: position 41,253 of record NZ_JBWKYF010000060.1, on the reverse strand, counting down.
GGCGCGAGACGAAGTCGCGCTCGAAGCCGGGCGTGTGGTCGCTCCAGGCGCTCACCGACATGTCTTCGTGCGCGCCTTCGTACACGGTGACGGCCTCGGCCAGCGGCGTGCCGCGTTGCCACTCCTTCACCAGCCGCGGGTAGCTCGAGCTGGTCATGGAGCCGGGGCCGAAATCGGTGCCCACGTACAGGTGGTCGATGTCTTTCCAGGTGACGTGGTTCTTCGCCTCGGGCAGCGTGAAGCCGCCTTCGACGAAGGCCATGTTCACCAGGTCGAACTCGCGCACCACGTCGGCATCGGCGCCGCCGCGCGACAGCGAGATGAGGCAGCGTTCGTAGGCGGGCTCCAGGCAGTCGGCGCCGTGCCAGACCCAGTTCTCGCCGTCCTGCGCGGCCAGCGCGTCGAGGTCCAGCACGGTCTCCCACGCGGGCTCGGGCGTGCGGTATTCATCGAGCGTGGTGCGGCGCCACAGGCCCTTGGGGTGCGCCTTGTCGCGCCAGAAGTTGTAGTACAGCGCACCGATCTTGCTGACCATCGGGATGCGCGCGTCCGAGTCGAGCACCTCGAGCAGGCCCTGCTCGATCGACTGGAAGGCCGGCGACTGCGCATAGGTGTGAACGGCGTGTGCATTCTGCTGGCGAGCCCAGTCCAGAGCGGCTTCGCCGTCGATGTCTTCGAGCCAGAGATGGGGGTCGTCGTTGTGCGCAGAGGTCATGCGGCACAGTGTACGAAGCCCCCGTGAATGCGGCGGCCTGTGAGCAGTTGTTGCGGCCTGGTTGCGGCCTGTAGGGCGCGTTGATTTTTTCATTACAAGTGGACGCGCACCCCGCCAAAGCTTGGGGCAAACCCCTGTCTCGCGCGTGCCTTCCCCCGGTGGAAACACTGAAGAAGCGAAGGCCCACGAACGCGATGCCCACGGTATCCTGCCGGACGGCGCATGCCCCAACGAGGAGAACCACACATGAAACACCTGAGCGGTCTTGATGCCACCTTCCTGCACCTGGAAACCCCCGAGATGCCGATGCACGTGGGTTCGCTCAACGTGCTGGACCTGCCCAAGGGCTACAAGGGCGACTTCTACGAAGACGCCAAGGCCTTCATGGCCAGCCGCATCCACCTGGCCGACGTGTTCACGCGCAAGCTCGCGCTGATGCCCTTCGACATGACCAATCCGGTGTGGGTCGAGGACGACGACATCGACCTCGACTACCACGTGCGCCATATCACGCTGCCCAAGCCCGGCACGAACCGCCAGCTGCAGCAATACGTGGCACGGCTGCATTCCACGCTGATGGACCGCAGCCGGCCGATGTGGGAGTTCTTCATCATCGACGGCCTCAAGAGCGGCCAGGTGGCGCTGTACACCAAGGTGCACCACGCGGGCATCGACGGGCAGGCCGGCGTCGAGCTGGGCAAGGCCATCTTCGACCTCGAGGCCACGGGCCGCGTGATCAAGCCGCCGCGTGCGCGCCCGCGCAGCAACGGCTACCAGCTGGGCATGGCCGAGCTCGCCACGGCGGCGCTGCGCAACACGGCGCAGCAGTACGTCAAGCTGTTCAAGATGGCGCCGGCCATCGCGCGCGCCATCGGCGGCCTGGCCCAGCCCGACGAGAAGGCGGCCGACAAGGCGGCCGCCACCGCGCCGAAGAAGTTCAACCTCTTCGCGCCGCGCACCTCGCTGAACGTGTCGATCACCAACCAGCGCACCTTCGCCGGGCGCACCATCTCGCTGGCCGAGACCAAGTACATCGCCAAGCACTTCGGCGTGTCGCTCAACGACGTGGTGCTGGCCACCGTGGCCGGCGCGCTGCGCCACTACCTGGCCGACAACAACGAGCTGCCGGCCAAGCCGCTGGTGGCCGGCGTGCCCGTGAGCCTGCGCGAGGCCGGCGACCAGACGGCCAACAACCAGGCCAGCATGATCCTCGTGAGCCTGGCCACCGACATCACCGATCCGCTGCAGCGGCTGAAGGCGATCAACGCCTCGTCGAATTCCTCGAAGTCGACGATGAACCGCTTCAAGGCCGTGATCCTGGACGACTTCCCGACCTTCGCCGCGCCGTGGCTGGTGTCGGGCATCGCGTCGATGGTGGGGCGCTCGGGCATCGTCAACCTGCTGCCGCCGGCGGCCAACGTGGCCGTCTCGAACGTGGCGGGCGCGCCGTTCCCGATGTACTTCGCGGGGGCGCTGGTCACCTGCTACTACCCGGTGTCGATCGCCAGCCACGGCACCGCGCTCAACGTCACCGTGCAAAGCTACAACGGCCGCATGGACTACGGCCTGATCGCCTGCCGCCGCGCCGTGCCCGACATCACCGAGATCGGCGACTACCTGCTGGCCGAGCACAAGCTGCTGATGGAGTTGACCCAGAAGCACCCGGCCGTCTCCGGCGCGCCGGCCACACCGCCCAAGCCCGTGGCCGCACCCGCGCCGGAGGCGGACGAAGAGGCCCAGGCCGCTGCACCGGCCCGCAAGCCGGCCGCGCGCAAGAAGGCGCCGGTGAAGGCCGTTGCCGCCAAGAAGACGGCGCAGAAGGCCCCGGCCAAGGCCGCGCCGGTCAAGGCGGCAGCGAAGAAAGCCCCTGCGAAGAAGGCTGCGGCAAAGAAGGCCGCACCCCGGCCCGCGGCCCGCAAGGCCGCCGCATCGCCGCGCGCCGCTGCGGCATGATCGACAGGGCCGGCCCGGCCTGGGCAAAAAATTGGGGCAGTTGGACTAGTTTTCCGACCGTTCTAGTTTTCCAGGCCTAGGCCCTGCGGAAGATGATTGGCCCATCGCGATTCCCCGCGAGCCATTCAACTTCAAGGAAATCTCACATGTCCACGCAAACCAACATCGCTTCCGCCGCCATCCACGTCGTCGGCCAGTACAACGACGCCGGCAAGACCCTGGTCGGTGCCTACCGCACCGGCGTGCAACGCCTGCTGGGCGGTGCCGCTTCGCGCTACAGCGAGTTCCTGGGCAACCGCCAGATCCCGCTGGTCAGCGAACAGATCAAGGCCAACCTGATCGGCGCGCAAGAAAAGGTGCATGGTTTCCTGTCGAACCGCCTGGACATCGACACCAGCCGCATCGTGAACGTGATGGACCGCGTCGCCGCCGGTACCACCAGCGGCATCGAAACCGTCGCCAACCGCGTCGCCCAGATCGAATCGCCCGCTGCCACCACCGTGCTGAACGCCCTGTCGGCCGTGAACCAGCCCTTCGCCACCGTGTCGGTGCAAATTGCTGACCGCATCGTCGCCGGCACCAAGCAGATCGAAGCCCGTGTGAGCGGCACCGAAGAAGCCGCCCCCGTGCGCACCGTGAAGGCCAAGGTCGCTGCGGCCAAGAAGCCGGTTCGCCGCGCTGCCCGCAAGGCGGCCTGATCCCGGGGCGCCGATCGCGCCCTTTTCATTCCTTACGCCCCTGGAGCACCCACCGCATGGCGACCCGTCCCGATGACACTGCAAAGTTGAAGAAGAGGGCGGCGCCTGCCAAGAAGGCTCCGGCGGCCAAGAAGAAAGCCGCGCCCCGCAAGGCGGCGCCGGCTGCAAAAGCACCGCCCGCAGACACTGCTGCGGCCGGCACCAACAAGGCCGAAGCGCTGCTGCGCGCCGGCCTCAAGGCGCTGGACAACGTGCGCAACGATGTCGCCAAGCGCCAGGCCAACGTGATCGAAGGCCTGCTCGGCATCGGGCACGGCAAGGCCGACGTGGCCGGTGCCAAGGCGGCGCTGACGCGCGGCTTTCCCAGCCTGGACACCTTCGGCATCCGCAAGTTCGAGGACGTGTTCGACCAGCGTGTCGCCACCGCCCTGCAACGCCTGGGCATGCCCAGCGCCGAGGAGGTGCAGGCCCTGCGCGACGAGGTGGCGCAGTTGCGCGAACGCCTCGCGAAACTCGAGAAACCGTCCAGTTCAAGTGGCTCCGGCGGCAAGCGCTGAGCGGCACACAACGCACGCAACACGCCGCTTGTGGCCAGCTCCAACACCACGCGCGATCGCATCCTGCAGACCAGCCTTGCGCTGTTCAACGCGGAAGGTCTTCCGGCCGTGTCCACGCACAAGATCGCGGCCGAGCTCGGCATGAGCCCGGGCAACCTGCATTACCACTTCAAGGCCAAGCAGCTGATCGTCGAATGGCTGTTCCGGCGCTTCGAGCAGCGGCTCGAGGTGCTCAACGGCTCGTCGGCGTCCATTGCCGCCATCGACGACCTGTGGCTCGCACTGCACCTGCGCTTCGAGGCCATCGACGAGTACCGCTTCATCTACCGCGACATGGCCTTCCTGGCCAGCGAATACCCGGCCCTGGGGCAGCGCGCCCAGGCCATGACCGCGCAGAACCTGCTCGCCGCCCAGACGCTGTGCGAAGGGCTGGTGGCGTCGGGCGTGATCGAGACCAGCGCCGAGCAGGCGCGCATCCTCGCGCTGCAGATGGTCTTCACCACCACCTGCTGGCTCTCGTTCGAGCGGCTGGTGCCGGGGCGCGACGCGCTGGCGCAAGCCGACCCCGGTTTGGCGGCTTTCTACACACTCACGCTGGTTTCTCCGTATGTTTCCAGCGAATCGAGGGCTTATCTTGATTACCTGAGGGGCAAATACCTCGGATAAATGAAGTCGTCGTCCGACGGGGCATGCAACTTCGCACCCCCATCGTCGTCCTACAGAAGAAAGAAACAGAAAGGAAGCCGCCATCATGACCACCGCCACCCACGAACCCATCGCACCGCCGTCGCGCCTGCTCTTGCTGGCCGAAGCGCGCGCCCTCTGGGAAACCGGCGCCGGCCTCGCCATGTGGCCGCTGCTGCAGCTCGCGCCGCGCGGCGACGGGCACCCCGTGCTCGTGCTGCCGGGCCTGGTGGCCAGCGACATGTCCACGCTGCTGCTGCGCCGCTACCTGTGCAGCCGCGGCTACGACGCGCACGGCTGGGGCCAGGGCCGCAACCTGGGCCCGCGCGCCGGTGTCGAGGACGGCATGGTCGATCTGCTCAAGACCCTGGCCGACAAGAGCGGCCAGAAGGTCAGCGTGATCGGCTGGAGCCTGGGCGGCGTCTACGCGCGGCTCTTGGCCTCGGCGCAGAAGGACCTCATCCGCAACGTGATCACGCTCGGCAGCCCGTTCTCGGGCAGCCCGCGCGCCACCAACGCCTGGCGCGTGTACGAAGGCGTGAGCGGCCAGAGCTCGCACGACCCGCGCCGCATGAAGTTCGTCGAACCCACGCCGCCCGTGCCCACGACCTCGATCTTCAGCCGCACCGACGGCGTCGTCGCATGGCGCTGCAGCCTCGAGAAGACCGGCCCGCAGTCCGAGAACATCGAGGTGGTGGCGAGCCACCTGGGGCTCGGCGCGCACCCGGCTGTGCTCTATGCGGTGGCCGACCGGCTGGCGCAGCCCGAGGGCGAGTGGAAGCCGTTCAACCGCGGCATGCTCGGGCCGCTGGTGTACCCGGACCCGGACCGCAACGTCTGACCCGGGGCGAAAGCTCCCAATGAAAAAAGACCGGCGAATGCCGGTCTTCTTCTTTGGGGCTCCAGAGTGGGCCCTTCAGGCCCCGGCCCACACGTCGAGCACATAGCGCTGCTCGGCAATCATCCTGTCCATCCACGCCGCGCTGTCCTGTCCGTGCTCGCGCGCGAGGTCGCTGAGCGTGCGGCGCACGTCGGGTTCCATGCGCGAGCCGTCGCCGCACACGTACACCACGGCGCCCGCTTCGAGCAGCTTCCACACGGCCGCGCCCTGTTCGCGGATCAAGTCCTGCACGTAGACCTTGCGGTCGCCGGCGCGCGAGAAGGCCGTGTGCAGCTTCATCAGGCCGCGATGCGACCAGGCCTGCAGCTCTTCGGCGTAGATGAAGTCCTGCTCGGGATGGCGGCAGCCGAAGAACAGCATTGCCTCGCCCAGCGCGTCGCCGCGTTCGACCTGCGCGGCGCGCGCCTGCAGGAAACCGCGGAACGGCGCCAGGCCGGTGCCCGGGCCGATCATGATGAGCGGCCGGTTGGCGTCCTCCGGCAGGCGGAAGCCTTCGGCCGTGGTCTCGCGGATCACGCCGTGCACCGTGTCACCGGCCTCGGCGCGCGCCAGGAAGTTGGAGCACACGCCCTCGAAGGTGCCGTTGCCCGACATCGCGGGCGCGCTCACCACGCCCACCGTCACGCTGCAGCGCCCCGGCGTCATCGTCGGCGACGAGGAGATCGAGTAGTAGCGCGGCGACAGCGGCGACAGCATTTCCAGGAACACAGCGAACGGCACCTGGCAGGCGCGGTGCTCTTCGAGCAGCTCCAGCAGCGACTTGCGCTTGTGCAGCACCTCGGCCTTGTACGCGGCTTGCGAGGCCTCGTCGCTGCCCGACAGCGCCTGCAGCTTCGGCTTGGTGAACGGGCACTCGGTGTGCGCGGCGAGCGTGGCGATCTGCTTGCGCGTGGCCACGTCCTGCAGCTCGACGTAGTCGCCGAGCAGGCGATCGACCGCGATCACCTGGTCCACCGGCAGCGCCGCCTTGCGCCCCGGCACCGCCGACAGGCGCACGTGCGCCGAGCGGTCGAAGCCGAAGCGCGCCATCGCGCGTTCGACCTGCGCCGGGCTGTTGCGCGGCACCACGCTCAGGTGGTCGCCGGGCACGTAGTTCACGCCCTCGGGCAGCATCAGCTCGACGTGGCGCGTGGAGCGTCCGGCCTCGCCGTTGGCGCCGGCGCTTTGCAGTTCGCGGTTCTCGATCACGCGCAGCGGCACCGCGCCCAGCGCATCGACCAGCGCGTTCTTCTGCGGCGGCGGCAGCTCTTCGAGCGTGTACAGCGGCTCGGCCTCGGCCGGCGTGTCGGCGCCGTTCTTGATGTCGAAGGTCTTCACCAGCGCGGGCCACAGCGCGTCGCTCCAGTCCTGGAAGGCGCCGTCCATGTCCTCGCGCGCATCGCCTTCGCCGCGCGCGTGCACGCGGTCGGCGCCCAGTGCTTCGAGCCGCTCGTCGATGCGGCGCGGCACCGCCTGGTAGGTGGCGGCCCAGTCGGTGTTGCCGCAGCCGAAGACGCTGAAGCGCACGCCGTTGAGCGAGTCGTCGGCCTTGTCGAGCCAGCGGTGGAACTCCGCCGCGTTGTCGGGCGCCACGCCGTTGTACGAGGCGCAGACGATCGCCACCGCGCCGCTGGCCGGCAGCCGCTCGGCGTAGTCGTCGAGCGAGGCCAGCTGGGTCGAGAAGCCGCGCAGCTCGCCGGCCTCGGCCAGCTGGCGCGCCAGGTCTTCGGCGGTGCCGAGGTTGGAGCCCTGCAGCACCAGCAGCGAGGTGCCGTGGCGCGCCGCCTGCGGCTTGCGCGCGGCGGGCTTGGCCGGCGCGTCGGGCGCGGCCGCCGCCTCCACGGTGCCGCGCGGGCGCGAGGCCGGGTCGCGCAGCAGCGCCTTGATCTTGAAGTTCTCGGGCTTGATCGTCAGCGCTTCCTTGATCTTGAGCTTGTAGCCCGTGTGATCGACGAGGTTGAAGCGCTGCAGGATCATGCCCAGCGTGAGCACCGCCTCCTGCAGGGCGAACTGCCGCCCGATGCAGGCGCGCTGGCCGTTGCCGAAGGGCTTGAAGGCATTCACGGGCCGCTCGCGCTCGGCCTCGCGGCTGAAGTGGTCGGGGTTGAACTGGTCGGCGTCCTCGCCCCAGATGCCCTTGTCACGGTGCAGCGCCAGCGCATGCATGATGACCATGTTGTTCTTCTTGATCGTGTACTGGCCGCCGATCTTCGTGTCTTCCTTCGCGCGCATCGAGATCGCGGGCGCGGTCGGGTACAGGCGCAGCGATTCCTTCAGCACCTGCATCACGTACTGCAGCCGGTTGACCTGCGCGTAGGTGGGCTTTTGCGTGGTGTCGCCGCCGAACACGCTGTCGACCTCGGCCTGCGCCTTGGCCATCGCCTCGGGGTTGTTCAGCAGGAAGTAGATGGCGAACGACAGCAGGCCGCTGGTGGTCTCGTGGCCCGCGATGAGGAATTCGATGCACTCGTCGCGGATCATCTTGTCGGTGAGCTTCTCGCCGCTCTTCTTGTCCACGCCCGCGATCATGTAGCTCAGCAGGTCGGGCTTGGTGGCGATGTCGGCACCGCTGGCGCGTCGCTCCTCGATGATGTCTTCCACCATCTTGTGCATGTAGCGGATGTCCTTGCGCTGCTGCGCCAGCTCCTTCTTGAGCATCAGCTCCTCGAGCGGAATGCCGCGCCGGTTCTGCACCGTCTCCAGCGTGCGCACCATCGCATCGACAAAAGGATGGAAGCCCTCGCGGTAGAACGAGTTGAAGCGGTAGCCGAAGCCGCACAGGCCGATGGTGTCGAGCGTGAGCGCGGTCATGTCGCGCACCACGTCCACCTCTTCATCGAAATTGAGGCGCTCCCACTTGGTGACCAGCTGCCCCGCGATGTCCAGCATCATCGGGTGGTAGGCCTGCATCGCGCGCTGGCTGAAGTTGGCCAGCAGGATGTTGTGCGGCTTGGACCACGTCTCCTCGTGCGTGTCGGAGGTGAACAGGCCGTGCGACGCGGCGCGCAGCCGGCGCAGCGCACCGCGCGTGCTCTTGTCGAAGCGCGGCTCTTCGCACAGCTCGTCGACCAGCGCGGGCGACGACACCACGATCACCGGCATGCCCGGCATGTCGAGCCAGTAGATGCCGCCGAGGTCCTGCGCGATCTTCCACATGTCGAGCACCGGCGAGTCGGAGCCGATGGACAGCAGATTGCCGACGAAGGGTTTCTTCGCCGGATGGGGGATCGGATGGAGCGAGTTCTTTCCTGCCATGGTGTACCTTGTTGTGCCTTCGGTATGGACCCGCTTCGGATGTCCGGGATGCGAATCCGGAGTATCCCGATGGCACAGGGGGTGGGCAGGACGGGGTTTCCCTTAGGAGGCGCCGGGGCCGTTTACAGAGTCAGTTCAGGGCGCGATCACGCCGACGGGGCACCTTGCTCCGCGAATGTCCTCCGCCCTTCGGGCTCCCCCTTGATTTCGCTGCGCAAGGCACCCCATCAGCGTGATCGTCATTCACAGTGCGCGTTGATCGGCGAGCACCAGCCGCGTGTCCTCGTGCACAGGGCACTGGGTGCTCCCCGCAGCGAAATCAAGGAGGAGGGGCGAAGCCCCGGGGGACATTCGCGGAGGGGAGTACCCGGTGTCCTGGGTACGTACCCCGAAAGCACTCAGGGTCGGACCATCTTGCAGTCGGTGCCTTGCGCCAGCTCGTTCCCGGTATAGACCGCATCGGTGCGGAAGCCGTAGTTGGTGCCTTCCCAGCCCGTCTTCACCGCCTTGCCGTCCACCGGCGCGATGGTGTTCACCACCTGCGGCAGCAGCAGCTGGTGGTCTTCGCCGCGCATGCGCACCGGGCCCACCACCGAATCGAAGCTCAGGTCTTCGAGGGCGCGCGCCACCTTCACCGTGTCGGCGCTGCCGGCCTTGGTGATGGCGGCGGCCAGCAGGCGCGGCGTCAGGTCGATGCGCGGCGCGAGGAAGTCCTTGCCGGTCTTGGCCTTGTAGGCCTTGGCGAGTGCATCGACCTTCGGCGTGTCGGCCTGGCCCGGGTGCCATTCGGCCACCCAGGTGAGCTGCCCGGTCTTGGCCTGCGACACCGCGGTGACGGTGCCGGGCACCGAGCCCGCGCTGTGGTTGAAGTAGCGCAGGTTGTAGCCCGCGTCGCCCGCGGCCTTCTGCAGCAGCGTCATGTCCTGGCCCCAGTTGCCGGTGATGACCGAGTCGGCGCCGCTTTGCTTGATGTTGGCGATGTAGGGCGCGAAGTCCTTCACGCGGCCGATCGGGTGCAGCGTCTCGCCGACGAACTGGATGTCGGGGCGCGCCAGGCCCACCAGCTGGCGGCCGTAGCTGGCCCACTGCTTGCCGTGGGCATAGTCCTGGTTCAGCAGGTAGACCTTCTTCACGTCCGGCGTCTTCTTGATGTAGTTGGCCAGCGCCTTCATCTTCATCGCCGTGTTGGCCTCGGTCTGGAAGTGCCAGAAGCTGCAGCCCTTGCCGGTCATCTCGGGGTCGATCGAGGAGTGGTTCAGCACGATCAGTTCCTTGCCCGGGTTGCGCTGGTTCCAGCGCGCCACCGCCAGCACCAGCGCCGTCACCACCGACGAGCCCGAGCCGCCCGTGACGATCGCCTTGGCGCCCTGGTCGATCGCCGCCTGCAGCGCGCTCTGGCTTTCCTGCGCCGAGAGCTTGCTGTCGAACTGCAGCAGCTGCAGCTTCATGCCGCCGAGCACGCCGCCCTTGGCGTTGATGTCCTCGATGGCGTACTGCGTGTGCATGAGCATCAGCTCGCCCACGTTGGCGAACGGCCCCGACAGCGGATCGATGTAGGCGATCTTGTAGGTCGGCTGCGGGGCCTGCGCCTGCGCCGCGGTGCCGGCGATGGCAAACAAGGAGGCAAGGGCGATCCGCGCCAGGGGCGCATGCGTGAGCTTCATGGGTGTCTCCGGAGGGTGTGTGAAAGACGGAATCAGTTCTTCGCGCGCAGCCCGATCACGCGGCTGGCCAGCTTCGTGAGCTGCGCCACCACCTCGTCGGGCGAGAGGCGCCCGTTGGGGCGGTACCAGCTGTAGAGAAAGCCCGGCAGGCTGCAGGCCGCGAGCGCGGTGATCTTGGTCTCGTCGAAGTCGAGGTCGCCGTCGCGCCGGGCTTCTTCGAGCAGCGGGCACAGCAGGTCGTAGAAGTGGTGCGCGAGCTTCTTCTGCGCTTCGAGGTACTCGGGGCGGTACACCTGCGGCTCGCGGTACGCGAAGAAGGCCACCGGGTGGTGCGAGATGGTGGCGCGGATCAGCCGCTCGATGCCTTCCATCACCTTCTCGCTCGCGCGGCGCGGGTCGGCGGCGGCGAAGTCGAGCGCGGTGAAGCAGTCGACCGCGGGGCGCCACGACAGCGTCTCGAAGATCTCCTGCTTGTCGCGGAAGTAGTAGTACACGAAGGGCTTGGTCACGCCCAGCTCGCGCACGATCTGCGCCATGGTGGTGTTGGCGTAGCCCTGCGCGGCAAACAGCTGCGCCGCCGCCTGCAGGATGCGCTCGCGCTGCAGGTCGGTGCCCTGCGTGGCCGCGCGCTGGCGGCCCGTGCCCTGCGGCAGGTGCGGCTGCGCCGTGTGCGTGGCAGAGGGTTTGTTCGGTGTCGCGGAAGTTATACCCATGGGTAGGATTGTTCGTGCACCATGCCGCATTGGCAAGCGCCGGCCATGCGCAGGCGGCTATCGATAACCCTGAGAAAGTGACGCCATGGAGACAACGCCCGCCACCCCACAACGCTTGAAGGAACTGCCGCCGCGCGTGCAGCAGCCCCTGCACGCCTACCTGCGCGACCACGCACGCACGCGCGGCGACGCCACCGCCTGCCTCTGGTACGGCCAGGCCCTGAGCTGGGCCGAGCTCGACCGCGCGAGCGACGCCTTCGCCGCGCGCCTGCAGGCCCTGGGCGTGGCCAAGGGCGAACCCGTGGTGCTGTTCCTCAACAACTGCCCGCAGTACCTGGTGGCGCACTTCGGCATCCAGAAGATCGGCGCCATCGTCTGCCCGAGCGGGCCGCTCAACAAGGAGCACGAGCTGGCCTACCAGGTCAACGACCTGAAGGCGCGCGTGATCGTCGCGGCCGCGCCGCTCGTGCCGGTGGTGCGCAAGGTGCAGGCCCAGAGTGCCCTCGCGCTCGCGCATGTGTTCGTCGTGCACTACGCCGACCTGCTGCCCGCCGAGCCCACGCTCGACCTGCCGGCCGAACTGGCCGCCGAGCGCACGGCCGAACGCACCGTGCCCGAAGGCTGCGAAGACTTCCTCGCCGTGATGCGCAGCGGCGCCACGCCGCAGCCCGTCGCCATCGACATGGACGACATCGCGCTCATGACCTACACCTCGGGCACCACCGGCCTGCCCAAGGGCGCCATGCTCAGCTACGGCAATGCGCTCTTCAAGACGCGCGCCGCGGCCGACTGCAACGGCGTGGGACCGGACGACGTGCTGCTGTCGATCGCGCCGCTGTACCACATCGCCGGCATGCTCATGGGCGTCAACGTGCCCGTGCTCAGCGGCGCCGCCTCGGTGCTGATGCACCGCTTCGACCCGCGCGCCGTGCTGCAGGCCATTGCCGCTTACAAAGTGAGCTGGTGGTACAGCATCGCGCCGATGAACGTGGCCTGCATGCAGGTGCCCGACATCGCCCGCTTCGACCTGTCGAGCCTGAAGATGAACCCGGTGACCAGCTTCGGCATCGCCTTCACCGAACCGCTGGCCGCGCAGTGGCGCTCGCACGCCAACCACTGCAGCTCGTTCGAGGCCGCCTACGGCCTGAGCGAAACCCACACCTGCGACACCTACACGCCGCACGTGGCGCCGCGCTGGGGCACGCAGGGCGTGCCGGTGCCGGGCGTGACCATCCGCATCATCGACACCGACACGCAGGCCGACATGCCCACGGGTGAAGTCGGCGAGATCGTGCTCACCAGCGCCGGCTCGTTCAAGGGCTACTGGAACAAGCCCGAGGCCACGGCCGCCACCTTGCGCAACGGCTGGGTGCACACGGGCGACATGGGCAAGCTCGACGCCGACGGCTACCTCACCTTCATCGGCCGCTTCAAGGAAATGATCAAGGTCTCGGGCTACAGCGTGTTCCCCGAAGAGGTCGAGACCATCCTCATCAAGCACCCGGCGGTGGCGCAGGCGGCGGTGATCGCGCAGCCCGACCCCGAGAAGGGCGAGGTCGTGAAGGCCTTCATCGTGCGCAAGCCCGGCGCCGCGCTCGAGGCCGACGCGCTCGTGGCCTGGGCGCGCGAGAACATGGCGAGCTACAAGGCGCCGCGCGCCGTGAGCTTCATCGATGCATTGCCCACCACGGGCGCGGGCAAGGTGCTGCGCCGCCTGCTCAAAGACAAGACCTGAAAGGCTTCTTCGCGTGTTTTCCAAAGTTCTGATTGCCAACCGCGGCGAGATCGCCGTGCGCCTGGTGCGCGCGCTGCGCGACCTGGGCATCGCCAGCGTGGCGGTGCATGCGCGCGACGATGCCGCCGCGCTGCATGTGCAGCTGGCCGACGTGGCGGTGGCGCTCGATGCGACCGGCCCTTCGGCCTACCTCGACGTGGCCGCGTTGATTGCGGTGGCGAAGGCGCAAGGCTGCGATGCGGTGCATCCCGGCTACGGCTTCCTCAGCGAGCGCGCCGACTTCGCACAGGCCTGCGCCGACGCGGGCCTGGTCTTCATCGGCCCCACGCCCGAGCAGCTGGGCCTGTTCGGCGACAAGGCCCGCGCCCGCGAACTGGCCGCGCAGTGCGACGTGCCCGTGATGCCCGGCAGCGCCGGCGCGGTGACGCTCGCGCAGGCGCAGGCCTTCTTCGCCGAGCAGCATGCGCAGGGCGCGGGCGTGATGGTCAAGGCCATCGGCGGCGGCGGTGGGCGCGGCATGCGCGCGGTGCTGAACGCCGAAGAGTTGCCCGAGGCGCACGCGCGCTGCATGTCCGAAGCCAAGGCGGCGTTCGGCATCGAGGGCGTGTACGTCGAGCGCCTGATGCGCAACGCGCGGCACATCGAGGTGCAGGTGCTCGGCGACGGCAGCGCCGTGGCCAGCCTCGGTGAGCGCGAGTGCACGCTGCAGCGCCGCTTCCAGAAGCTGGTCGAGATCGCGCCCAGCCCCTCGCTGCCCGAGCCGCTGCGCGCACAGGTCACGCAGGCCGCGCTGCGCATGGCCAAGGCCGTGGGCTATCGCGGCCTCGGCACCTTCGAATTCCTGGTCGATGCCGCGTCGACCACTTTGCCTTTCGTCTTCATCGAGGCGAACCCGCGCCTGCAGGTCGAGCACACGGTGACCGAAGCCGTGACGGGGCTGGACCTCGTGCAGCTGCAGATCGCTGTCGCGTCGGGCGACACGCTGGACGCGCTCGGCGTGGAGGCCGGACGTACGGCACCGCAGCGCGGCTTCGCGGTGCAGTGGCGCATCAACGCCGAGACGCTCGACGCGCAGGGCAACGCACGCCCCGCGGGCGGCACGCTCGCGCGCTTCGACCTGCCCGCCGGCCCCGGCGTGCGCGTCGACACGCACGGCTACGCGGGCCTCGCACCTTCGCCGCACTACGACACGCTGCTGGCCAAGCTCATCGTGCATTCGCCGTCGCCGCGTTTCGCGGACGCGCTGCGCCGCTCGCTGCGCGCGCTCGACGAATGCCACATCGACGGCATCGCCACCAACCTGCCGCTGCTGTGCGCCATCGCCGCGCGGCCCGAGTTCGCGACGCAGGCGGTGCACACGCGCTTCGTGGAAGCGCACCTGGGCGATTTGCTCGCCGACGCGAAGGCGTTCGAGAAGCACACGAAGAAGGTGACCGCGCCCACCGCCGCGAGCGCACCGGCGCCGGACGAAGAAGACGACGACGGCCTCACCGTCAAGGCGCCGATGCCCGCGAAGCTGGTGCAGTTCGAGGTCGCGGTGGGCGACGTGCTGCCCGCCGGCGCGCAACTCGGCGTGCTCGAGGCCATGAAGATGGAGCACCTGCTGCACGCCCCCGTGGCCGGCCGCGTGCTGGCGCTGCTGGCTGCGCCCGGCGACTACCTCGTCGAAGGCCAGTCGCTGGTGCGGCTGGAGGCCGTCGATGCGCAGGGTGTGCAGGCGCAGGCGCGCGTCGCGCACGACCTCGACGCGATCCGTCCCGACCTGCAGAAGGTCATCGACCGCCATGCGCCCACGCTCGACGCGAACCGCAAGGCGGCCGTCGACAAGCGGCATGCGCAGGGCGGGCGCACCGCGCGCGAGAACATCGCCGACCTGTGCGACATGGCCGGCGACCCGGGCAACTTCATCGAGTACGGCGCGCTCGCCATCGCCGCGCAGACGCGCCGCCGCACGCTCGAAGACCTCATCGCCAACACGCCGGCCGACGGCATGGTGACCGGGCTGGGCAGTGTCAACGCGAAGCAGTTCGGGCCCGAGAAGTCGCGCTGCGCCGTGCTGGCCTACGACTACACCGTGCTGGCCGGCACGCAGGGCATGCGCAACCACCACAAGACCGACCGGCTGCTCGCGGTGGCGCACCAGCTCAAGCTGCCGGTGGTGCTGTTCGCCGAGGGCGGGGGCGGGCGGCCGGGCGACACCGACATGCCGATCGTCGCGGGCCTGAACAACCACACTTTCAGCCAGTTCGCGGCGCTGTCGGGCAAGGTGCCGGTGGTCGGCATCGTGCACGGGCGCTGCTTCGCGGGCAACGCGGCGCTGCTGGGCTGCGCCGACGTGATCATTGCAACCAAGGGCAGCAACATCGGCATGAGCGGTCCCGCGATGATCGAAGGCGGCGGCCTGGGCACTTTCGCGCCCGAGCAGATCGGGCCGAGCAGCGTGCAGTCGCGCAACGGCGTGATCGACATCCTGGTGGAAGACGAAGCTGCAGCCGTGGCGGCTGCGAAGCAGTACCTGTCGTACTTCCAGGGCCCGGTGAGCGACTGGCAGTGCGCCGACCCGCGCACGCTGCGCCACGTCGTGCCGGAGAACCGCCTGCGTGTGTACGACGTGCGCGCCGCGATGCGCGGCGTGGCCGACACCGGCTCGCTGCTCGAGTTGCGCGCGGGCTTCGGCGCGGGCATCGTCACGGCGCTGGCGCGCATCGAGGGCAAGCCGGTCGGCCTGATGGCGAACAACCCGCACCACCTGGGCGGCGCGATCGACGTGGAGGCGGCCGACAAATCCGCACGCTTCATGCAACTGTGCAATGCCCACGGGTTACCGATCGTGTCGTTGTGCGACACGCCCGGCTTCATGGTCGGGCCCGAGGTCGAGGCGCAGGCGCAGGTGCGCCACGTGTGCCGCATGTTCATGGTGGCCTCGCACTTGCGCGTGCCTTTCTTCGCGGTGGTGCTGCGCAAGGGCTACGGCCTGGGTGCGCAGGCCATGACCGCCGGCGGCTTCGATGCGCCCGTGTTCACCGTGGCCTGGCCCACCGGCGAATTCGGTGCGATGGGCCTCGAAGGTGCGGTGCGACTGGGCTTTCGCAAGGAACTCGCGGCCGTGCCCGAGGGCGCCGAGCGCGACGCGCTGTTCAAGCAACTGGTGGCGCAGCAGTACGCGAACGGCGAGGCGATCCACATGGCGCAGACGCTGGAGATCGACGCGGTGATCGACCCGGCCGACACGCGCACCTGGCTGGTGCGCGGCCTGGCGTCGGCCACGCGGCCGGCCGAGGCGGTCTCGGCGTACGTCGACACTTGGTAACTTTAGGTTAGACCTCGTCACTGGCGCGGGCAAGGCGGCTCCGTACACTGGGCCGCTTTTGCACGCATGAAGCTTCTTGCCCGCTGGCGCGTCCGTCTGCGCGACGCCGCCTTTTCCCCTGCACACTGGATGGCCGTTTTCGGCCTTGCGGTGCTGCTCGTGGGCGTGCAGGCGGTGTGGGCGGAGAAGGTCGAGCAGGCGGCACGCCAGCCGGCCGAAGCGCGCTGGGTGGCGAGCTGGGCCGTGGCGGTGCTCGACTTCGCCGAGCTGGACGCGAACCCCGCCACGGCCGCCATCGGCGGACCGGGCGACCATGTGTTCCGCGGCCAGACCTTGCGCCAGATGATGCGCCCGACGCTCGACGGCGAGCGCATCCGCGTGCGGGTGTCGAACCGCTTCGGCAAGACGCCGCTGCGCATCGCCGCGGCCACCGTGGCCCTGGGCACGGGCGGCGACGCCATCTCGCCGGCCTCGTTGCGCACGCTGCGTTTCGGCGGCCGCGCCACCGTCACCGTGGCGCCGGGCGCGGAAGCATGGAGCGACGGCGTGGCGCTGAACGTTGCGGCGGGCCAGGCCGTGGCCGTGAGCCTTTTTCTCGACCGCGCGACACCGTTCGCCACGATGTACCTGCTGTCCAGCGACACGGGCTGGCTGGCGCAAGGCAACGCCGTCTCGGCGCCCCGGCTGTCGAAGGCGACGGCGCTGCCGATGAGCCACATCGTGACCGGGCTCGACGTGCTCACCGCCCGGCCCGTGCGCACCGTCGTCGCGTTCGGCGACTCGATCACCGCGGGCGGCGGCGAGTCGGGCGACGGTTCGTACCCTGACATGCTCGCCACGCGGTTGCGTGACAGCCCGCAGGCCGCGCACGCGGTGTCGGTGATCAACGCCGGCATCGGCGGCAACCGGCTGCTGGTGAACGGCATCGGCCCTGACGGCCTGTCGCGCTTTGCGCGCGACGCGCTGGGCCAGAGCGGCGTGACGCACGTCATCGTGCTGCTGGGCACCAACGACATCGGCCGCGCCATCTTCGCGGGCATCCCCGGCCTCAAGGTGCCGCCGCACGACGTGCCCACGGCCGAGCGCGTCACCGAGGGCCTGGGGCAACTCGTCAAGCAGGCGCGCGCCAAGGGCGTGAAGGTGCTGCTGGGCACCGTGCCGCCCTTCGGCAACACGATCTACGGCACCGACGCCAACGAGGCCATGCGCGAGGTCGTGAACCGCTGGGTGCGCAGCCGCCAGGACGTGGACGGCGTGATCGACTTCGATGCCGTGCTGCGCGACCCGGCCGCGCCGCGTCAGCTGAATCCGACATTCGACAGCGGCGATCACCTGCATCCCAACCGCGCCGGCCACGCGGCCATGGCCGCGGCCATCGACCTGCGCGAATTGCAGGAATAAAGCGCGTCTGCGGCAGCGAAACAGCTCTACACAAGATTTCGCGCAGCGCTTACAGGCGCTTCACACGGTCCCGGCAGCATGAAGGCTCCTCCAACAACCATGGGGCTTTCTCATGAAAACACTCGCAGTTGCTCTTTCCATTGGTGCCGCTTCGCTGCTGTCGGTGGGCGCCCTGACCGTTCCCACGGCCGCGCAGGCGCAGGCGGTGATCACCATCCAGGGGCCGCCGCCCCCGCCGCGCTACGAGCGCATGCCGCCGCCGCGTCGCGGCTATGTGTGGTCGCCGGGCCACTATGAGTGGCGCGGCGGTCGCCATGTGTGGGTGCGCGGCATGTACGTGCGCGCCCGCCCGGGCTATGCCTACCGCGCGCCGGAATGGCGCGAGAACAATGGCCGCTGGGAATACAACCGCGGCCGCTGGGACCGCGACGGCGACGGCGTGCCGAACCGCCAGGACCGGCGTCCGGACAACCCGTACCGCAATTGATCGATAGAGAGCGCGCGGCGCGCGCCCGGGGCTAGCGGATGCTCACCAGCTCGAGCACTTCGCTGACCTGGAACGCGCCGCCGCTCGCACCGCCGCGCGTCTGCACTTCGAAGCGGACGACGCGGCCCAGCTCCGGCGAGAACCACACGCTGGCGCGGTAGGTCCCGTACTGGTTGCCACTCCAGGCGCCCGCGTTCGCGAAGCGCTGGGTGTGGCCGCGGTAGTCGATCTTCACCACCTTCATCTCGCGGCCGTTGACCGGCAGCATGGCGGCGTCGTCCACCACGTTGGCACGCAGGTCCATCTTGATGCGCGTGCCGCCCATGGTGGCGTCGTATTCCGTGGTCCAGGCGGCGTTCTGTTCCAGGGTCGGGCGGGCCCAGCCGCCCGGCGGCATGACGCTGTCGAACTCGCCGCCCACGGCCGTCGTGACGCCGATCACTTCGCCGCCCGGCTTCTCGATCCAGCCCCCGTTGTTGAAGCTGAGGCGGTCGTCACTGGTGGTGGCCGTGTCCGCGCGGTAGATCACCTTGCGGTAGGTGTTGGTGAGGCGGTCGTGCAGCTGGTACTCCACGAGGCTCGGGCGCTGCAGCGACACGCTGGCCGGCGCGGGCTGTGAGGCCAGGCGCTCGATGGCCCGCTGGCCGCGCGTCGGCAGCTCCGCGATCCACGCGGCTGGCATGGCGAGGGTCGCCGGCGCCGATCCGGCGACGAGGCCCACGAGGCGGCCTTGCGCATCGAACAGGCCGGCACCGGCCAGGCCCGCCTCGGTCGGCGTGGCCAGCTGCAGCGACTCGAGCGCGCCCGCGGCGTTGCGGCGCACGCCGCCGAGCATGGAGATGCCGAGCGTGAGTTCGCGCCCGCGCGGCGACCCGATGACGTACAGCGGCATCCCGACCTGCAACGCCCCCGCGGGCACGACGCCCAGCGTCGGCGACACGAGGTTCGCGATGCGCAGCTGGCACAGGTCGCGTTCGACGTCCGGGTGCTCCAGCGCGGCGCCGTAGCTCACGTTGTCGCGGCGCAGCACCACGGCGCTGGCCTTGGCCAGCAGCTTGCAACTGGTGACGGCCGTGCCCGGGCCGGTGGCCACTGCGCTGCCGGTGGCCAGGACCTTGCCCTGGGCGTCGCTGGCCTGCACCACCCAGACGCTGGGCGAGATGCGCGCGAACAGCGCGTCGGGCGCCAGCGGGGCGCTGCCGGCGCGGGCGTCCTGGGCGAAGGTGGCGGGCGCTGCCAGAGCGGCAGCAAGGGCGAAAAGCGGAAGCTGCAGGCGCATCTGGGAGCGGCGGTGGGGTGGGTTAGCGGAACACGACCGTGCGGTGGCCGTTCAGCAGCACGCGGTGCTCGCTGTGCCACTTCACGGCGCGGGCCAGCACCTGGCTTTCGGTGTCGCGGCCGCGGGCCGTGAGGTCTTCGACCGTGTCGGTGTGGTCGGCACGGGCCACGTCCTGCTCGATGATCGGGCCTTCGTCGAGGTCGGCCGTCACGTAGTGGGCGGTGGCGCCGATCAGCTTCACGCCGCGGTCATGTGCCTGGTAGTAGGGCTTGGCGCCCTTGAAGCTGGGCAGGAACGAGTGGTGGATGTTGATCGCGCGGCCGGCCAGGCTCTTGCACAGGTCGTTGCTCAGGATCTGCATGTAGCGTGCGAGCACCACGAGTTCGGCGCCTTCGGCCTCGATGATCTCCAGCTGCTTCGCCTCGGCCTGCGCCTTGGTCGCGGCCGTCACCGGGATGTGGTGGAAGGGCACGTTGTAGCTGGCGGCCAGCTGGTAGAAGTCGCGGTGGTTCGAGATGATGGCGCGCACGTCGATCGACAGCAGGCCGCTCTTCCAGCGGAACAGCAGGTCGTTCAGGCAGTGGCCTTCCTTGCTGACCAGGATCACGGTCTTCATCGGGTCGGCGGCGGCGTGCAGCTGCAGGCTCATGCCGAAACCGGTGGCGAAGGCCTTCAGCTCCTCGCGCAGCACGGCTTCGCTGTGGTCGCCGCAGGCGAAGCGCACGCGCATGAAGAACAGGCCGGTGCCGTGGTCGTTGTATTGGGCGGCCTCTTCGATGTTGGCGCCGCGCTCGAGCAGGAAGCCCGACACGGCGTGCACGATGCCCGTCCGGTCGGGACAGGAGAGGTTCAGGATGTAGGCAGGCGTAGTGGTCGTCATCAGGGGCAGGATTGTGGCAGGGGTGCCAGAATCGCGATTTTCCCTCCCCACATAACCGCAGGAGCGAGACATGGCCTTCCAGGACTTCAACATGGACAACCAGTGGTTGCCCTTCACGCCCAACCGCCATTTCAAGAAGGACCCGCGGGTTTTCGTGGCGGCCGACGGCATGACGTTCACCACGCACGACGGCAAGAAGGTGGTCGACGGCATTTCCTCGCTGTGGTGCGTGGGCGCGGGCCACAACCGCAAGCCGATCAACGAGGCGATCAAGAAGCAGCTGGACACGCTGGACTACGCCACCGCCTTCCAGGTCAGCAACGACAAGGCCTTCAAGGCGGCCGAAATGATCGCCGCGCTGGCCCCGGGCGACCTGAACAAGGTGCTGTTCTGCAACTCGGGCTCCGAGGCGGCCGACACCTCGATGAAGGTGGCGCTGGCCTACCACCGCGCGCGCGGCGAAGGCCACCGCAACGTGTTCATCGGCCGCGAGAAGGGCTACCACGGCGTGGGCTTCGGCGGCATGTCGGTGGGCGGCATTCCGGGCAACCGCAAGGTGTTCGGCTCGGCCTTCCTGCCGCGCGTGGACCACATGCGCTTCATTCACGACCCGGTGAACCATGCCTACATCCACAACCAGGAGCCGGTGTGGGCCGAAGACCCGCTGGTCGAACTTGAGACGCGCATCCTGCCGCTGCACGACCCGAGCAACATCGCCGCGATCATCGTGGAGCCGGTGGCCGGTTCGGCCGGCTGGTACCTGGGGCCGCAGGGCTACCTGAAGCGCCTGCGCGAGATCTGCGACAAGCACGGCATCCTGCTGATCTTCGACGAGGTGATCACCGGCTTCGGGCGCATGGGCACCAACTTCGCGTCCGACTTCTTCGGCGTCGTGCCCGACATGCTGAACTTCGCCAAGTGCGTGACCAACGGCGTGATTCCGCTGGGCGGCGTGATCTGCCGCGACAAGCTCTACGACGCGATGATGAAGACCGACGCGCCCGAGCACGTGGTCGAGTTCTTCCACGGCTACACCTACTCGGGCCACCCGGTGGCCTGCGCGGCGGCGGTGGCCACGCTCGATCTCTACAAGGAAGAAAACCTGTTCGCGCGCGCCGGCGAAATGGGCAAGGTGCTGGGCGATGCCTTCCACAGCACCTTCAAGGGCCTGCCGAACGTGATCGGCATCCGCAGCCTGGGCCTGGCGGCGGCGGTGGAGCTGGCGCCGATTGCCGGTTCACCGGGCAAGCGGGCCTACGAGGTGTTCCTCGACTGCTTCCACAAGGGCGCGCTGGTGCGCGCTGCGGGCGACGTGCTGGTGATTGCGCCGCCCTACATCGTGGAGAAGCAGCACATCGACACGCTGGTCAACACGCTGGCGGATTCGATCAGGAAGTTCGCCTGAGCACGCCCGCGCAGTAGTCCACCGGCGGCAGCGCCGGCGTGCGCCAGGTGGCGTCGTAGGCGTCGGTGTCGTCCTCGGCCGGGCCGCCGGCCTGCAGGTGGACCGTCTTCACCGACACGTCGGTCGGCAGGTGCTGCGGCACGCCCAGCACCTTGGTGACGTGGCCCGCGCCGGCAATCAACACCACCGTCTTGCCCGGCTGCCGGGCCTTCACCAGCGCTTGCGCCATGGCGCGGTCGCGCCCGACCTGGATGCGCGTCATGGGGCCGATCTGCGATTCGGGCAGCAGCTTGCAGTGGCCCTCGCGCACGGCCTCCTGCTGCGCGGCGTAGGCCTCGCCGTTGAGCTGCACGTCGAGCGAGACGTCGGCCATCGCGTCCTTCATGCGCGCACGCGGCAGGTTGGCGCCGACCACCGGCACGCCGGCGCGCACGGCCGTCATCACCGTGGGGCCGTAGCGCGTCCAGGGCCAGGCCTTGTCGTTCCAGCCGAGGGCGGTCTGCACTTGCGCATCGGTCGCGGTGGTGGGCAGGCGGGCGCTGCTGCGGCCGTCCTCGGCCATCTCGAGCGCCAGCGCGGCGAGCTGGCCGCGCTCGGCCAGGGCCTGCACGGTCTCGCGTTCGAGGGCGTGGTGTTCGGGGGCGTCGTGCTGCTCGCCGAGCAACAGCGCGTCGGCCGGCAGCAGGGCCGCCACGCGGCGCGCGACGGGCGCCTCGGCGGACAGCGCGGCGCAGCCGGCGAGCAGGGCGGCGGCGACCAGGGGCGCCAGGAACCGGGAAGCACGGGAAGGGCGAGGAGGCATCCCGCCATACTATGCCCGGCGCCCTGCACCGGGCTGTCGTCCTTTTCCGCTGCTTTCTCTGCCCGTGTCCTTTCGTTTTCCCCTTCGCGTGCTGGCCACGCTGCTGCTGGCGCTGGCCGCCGCACTCGCCTGTGTCGTGCTGCACACCCCGCTGCCCTGGATGATCGGCCCGCTGTTCGCGGTGTCGCTGGCCTCGATCGCGGGCCAGCCGACCGCGAGCCACACGCCGCTGCGCAACCTGGGACAGTGGGTCATCGGCACCGCGCTGGGCCTGTATTTCACGCCGCAGGTGGTGACGCTGGTGGCCGGCGTGTGGTGGGCGATCCTGCTGGCCATCGGCTGGGCGCTGCTGCTGGGCTGGGGGTTCGGCCGCTGGCTGCATCGCGTGCACGCGGCGCGCATGCCGCATGTGCCGGCGAAATCCATGAGAGCCACGACTTACTTCGCAGGCGCCATCGGCGGCGCTTCGGAGATGACGCTGCTGGCCGAATCGGCCGGTGCGCGCACCGACCTGGTGGCCGCCGCGCACAGCCTGCGGTTGATGGTGGTGACGGTGACGATCCCGTTCGCGATGCAGTGGAGCGGGCTGCACGGCCTGGAGATCAACCCGCCCGGCGTGCGCGAGGTGAACCCGGCCGGGCTGGCCCTGCTGGCGCTGGCCACTGGCGCGGGTGGGCTCGCGATGCGGGCGCTGGGCCGCACCAACCCCTGGTTCATGGGGCCGCTGCTGGTGGCGATGGGCTTCACGGTCGCGGGGCAGTCGCTGTCGGCGGTGCCGACCTGGCTGTCGAACACCGCGCAGCTGGTGATTGCCGTGAGCCTGGGCGTGCGCTTCAGCCGCGAGTTTCTGCACACGGCGCCGCGCTGGCTCGGCTCGGTGGCGCTGGGCACGGTCGGCATGCTGGTGCTGTGCGCCGGCGCGGCCTGGCTGCTGGCGGGGGCGACCGGGCTGCATCCGGCCACGATGATCCTGGGCACCTCGCCCGGCGGCATCGCCGAGATGTCGATCACGGCCAAGGTGCTGCAGCTGGGCGTGCCGGTGGTCACGGCCTTCCAGGTGTGCCGGCTGGTGGCGGTGCTGCTGATCGTGGGGCCGATGTACCGCTGGACCGAGCGCCGGGGCGCCTAGGCAAAGAAAAAGCGCCCCGCGGGGCGCTTTTTTCGTTCGGGCGGGGCGGGCTGCTCAGTGCACCAGCACCGGCGTGTGCGCCAGCTCGGCATAGCCTTCGAGCGTGTCCTCGACCTCTTCCTGCGTGGGCGTGTTGAGCTGCCAGGCGGCGATCTGCTGCTGGAACAGTTCGGCCCAGGAGCCGTCGAGGTACACCTCCTTGCCCGATCGCTTGTCCACGATCTCGAAGCCGTGGCGTTCCAGCACGGGGCCGTTGGGCTTCGTGCTGGGCTCGTCGCCGTCGTTCGGCTGCACGTGCACGACGACGAAGGACTCGGAGTCGTAAAGCATGTTCATGGCGGGCCCTGTGAGGATGTCGATGGCGTTCATGGGGGTTAGATAGCAATCAACGCGCCAGTTTCAAGAACAGTTGTCGTCGCGCCGTTGATATGTGAGTCTTTTTGCCTCAATTGGCGGGCGCTTCGGGTAGGGGTTTGCGCAATTGGGCGTCAGCAAAGTCGCCGTTTGCCTCGGTCTGGCGGATGCGCACGGGCAGGTAGCCGTAGCGCGGCGCCAGCCAGAGTTCCAGTTTCCGGTCGAAATCCTTGCGGGGCGTGCGGGTGAGCTTGCGCGTGGTGAAGTCGCCGGCCGGCAGGCTCAGCTGCTCCTCGTCGCCGACCTCGAAGACCCACACATCGCCGTCGCGCACGCCCACCGTCTGCACCGAGATCCGGGTGCCGGCCGGGTACCGCCCCGGGCTGGCCGCCAGCAGGCCGCCCAGCTGCATCATGACGCTCATGCGGTCCTGTGCACCCGGCTGCAGGGGCACGGGGGGGGCGTTGTTGCTGAAGATGATCTGCCCCTGGTCGCGCACGAAATGCGAGGCCACCTCGGCCTTGCGGCTTTCCGAATAGCGCTCGGGTTCCAGGCCCGAGGGGCCGATCTTGCCGGTGCTGTGCCAGTTCAGCAGGGTGAAGAACACCGCCTTGAGCGTGAGCCGCCCGTCGTAGCGGCTGCCGTCCTGCAGCCAGACCAGCTCGCCGAACACGCCGCGCTGCGGGGAGGCGCCTTTCTGGCCCGTGGCTTCGAAATCGAGCGTGACCGAGCCCGGAATCCGCAGCGCCTGGGTGCCGGCGATGGTGCCCGAGGCGCCGCTGCCGGCCGTGGTCGTGCCGCCCTGCGTGCCACCAGCCGTGGTGCCCGTGGCGGCGGCCGGGGCGCTGGCCGGTGCTTCGGGGGCGGTTGCTCCTGAATCTGTAGCGGCTTGCGCGGTCTGGTCGGGCGTTTCGGGAGGAGGTGTCTGTGCCGGCGCGTCCGGCACGGGGGCCGGGGCCGGCTTGGGCTTGGGCACCGACGCCTCGCGCGGACGCCGGGGCTTGGCCGGTGGCGGCGGCTTGGCCGCGACCGGCGCGGCGGCCGGTGCCGCGGGGGCTTCCGCCGCGGGCGGCGCGATCACGATCGTGCGCGTGATGAACTTGCTGGCCAGCGGCGAGGGCTCCGGCCCGATGGCCATCGGCGCCAGCCCGAGCAGCAGCAGGTGCGCCAGCGCCACCGCCAGCGTCAGCCCCGCGAGCGCGCGCCAGGACGGGCGCCCGGGCAGGCCCAGGGACAGCGGTGGGGGCGCGACGTGCGTCGACATGGGTGTGTGGAGTGGGTTGCGGCGCCGAGGTTCACGAAGTCCACTCGGTACACTGCCGCCCGTTCAACCAGTTTAGTGGGCGCGGCGCCGCGCCCTTTTTCTTGCTCACGCCCGCACCATGAAACTCGCCACCCTGAAGGACGGCTCGCGCGACGGCCAGTTGGTCGTCGTCTCGCGCGACCTCACGCTCGCCCACTACGCCACCGGCATCGCGAGCCGGCTGCAGCAGGTGCTGGACGACTGGGGCTTCATGAGCCCGCAGTTGCAGGACCTGTACGACGCCCTCAACCACGGCCGCGCGCGCCACGCCTTTCCCTTCGACCCCGCCCAGTGCATGGCGCCGCTGCCGCGCGCCTACCAGTGGGCCGACGGCTCGGCCTACCTGAACCACGTCGAGCTGGTGCGCCAGGCGCGCAACGCCGAGGTGCCCGAGAGCTTCTACACCGACCCCCTCATGTACCAGGGCGGCAGCGACGACTTCCTGGGCCCGGTCGACGACGTGATCGTGCCCAGCGAGGCCATGGGCATCGACTTCGAGGCCGAGATCGCCGTCGTCACCGGCGACGTGAAGATGGGGTCCACGCCCGAGCAGGCGCTGGACGGCATCCGCCTCGTGATGCTGGCCAACGACGTGAGCCTGCGCAACCTCATCCCGGCCGAGCTGGCCAAGGGCTTCGGCTTCTTCCAGAGCAAGCCCGCCACCGCCTTCAGCCCCGTGGCCGTCACGCTGGACGAACTCGGCGAGGCCTGGCAGGACGGGCGCGTGCACCTGGCGCTGCAAAGCAGCTGGAACGGCCGCAAGGTCGGCCTGTGCGACGCCGGCCCCGAGATGACCTTCCACTTCGGCCAGCTCATCGCCCACATCGCCAAGACCCGCAACGTGCGCGCCGGCAGCATCGTGGGCAGCGGCACCGTGAGCAACAAGGGCGTCGAGAAGAACGGCCGCATGGAATGGCCCAAGGGCTACTCGTGCATCGCCGAGAAGCGCTGCATCGAGACCATCCAGGACGGCGCGCCCGCCACCGACTTCATGAAGTTCGGCGACACCATCCGCATCGAGATGAAGGGGCTGGACGGGCGCTCGCTGTTCGGCGCGATCGACCAGGAGATCGTGTCGACGGCGGGGCGGCCGGTGGAGGCGCCGGTGTCGCTCACCAAGCCGCAGGCCGGAATCGACGCCGGCACCGCGCCGGAACCCGCCGCCGAAGGCTGACGCGGGCCCTGTCGGGGTTTCTCCCCGTTCGGCTGGCCGGAAGCCCCCATTCCGCAAAGCCCAACCCTGCGCGGCGGGCGCTGCCTAGGATGCAGCGATCCGTTCACTGCAAGGAGACAGGTCCATGGGCATGCCGAAGCTGGCGGGGCGCGCGCTGTGCGCATGGGTGGGGATGGGCATGGCGCTGGCCGGGCAGGCCGCCGCCCAGAAGCTCAGCGACGACAAGGTGCGCGTGGGCGTGCTGTCGGACATGTCGGGCCTGTATGCCGACACCGCGGGGCGCGGCTCGGTCGAGGCCGCGCGCATGGCCATCGAGGACTTCGGCGGCAAGGTGCTCGGACGGCCCATCGAACTGGTCTGGGGCGACCACCAGAACAAGGCCGACATCGGCGCCTCGCTGGCACGCACCTGGTACGACCGCGACGGCGTCGACGCCATCTTCGACATGAACAACTCGGCCGTCGCGCTGTCGGTGGTCAACCTGGCGCGCGAGCGGCAGAAGCTGTCGATCAACACCGGCGGCGCCTCGGTGGCGCTCACCAACGAAGCCTGCGCGCCGACCTCGGTCCACTACACCTACGACACCTACGCGCTGGCCAACGGCGCCGCGCAGGGCGTGAGCCGCCAGGGCGGCAAGACCTGGTTCCTGCTCGGGGTGGACTACGCCTTCGGCAAGGCCATGGCCGCCAACATGACCGAGTTCGTCGGCGAGCTGCAGGGCAAGGTGATCGGCAGCGTGTTCCACCCGCTCAACGCCAGCGACTTCTCGTCGTACGTGCTGCAGGCGCAGGCCTCGGGGGCCGACACCATCGCGCTGGCCAACGCCACCAGCGACACGGTCAATGCCGTCAAGGCGGCGCGGCAGTTCGGCGTGTCGCCCAAGCAGCGCGTGGTGCCGATGCTGATGTTCATCAACGACGTGCATGCGCTGGGCCTGGCGCAGGCGCAGGGCATGACCTTCGCCACCGGCTTCTACTGGGACCGCACGCCCGAGTCGCGCGCCTGGGCGCGGCGTTACTTCGAGCGCATGAAGAAGATGCCCTCGATGATCCAGGCCGGTGCCTACTCGGCGGTCACGCACTACCTGAAGGCGGTGCAGGCCGCGGGCACCGACGACGGCGCCACGGTGGCCGCGAAGATGAAGGCGATGCCGGTGAACGACTTCTTCGCGCAGGGCGGCACGATCCGCGCCGACGGCCGCATGGTGCACGACATGTACCTGGTGAGCGTGAAGAAGCCCGCCGAGTCGAAGTACCCGTGGGACTACTACACGGTGCTGTCCACGATCCCCGGCGACAAGGCCTTCCAGCCCTTGTCCAAGAGCAAGTGCCCGCTGGTTGCCGCAGCGAAGTCCTGATCGCCTGACCGAACCGAAGGAGACCCCATGAAAGTCCGTGCCGCCGTCCTGCAGCGCCTCGGCGCCCCCGCGCCCTATGCCCAGAGCCGACCGCTCGAGATCGAGGAGGTCGAGCTGGCGCCGCCCGGCCCCGGCGAGGTGCTGGTGCGCATCGCGGCCGCGGGACTGTGCCACTCGGACCTGTCGATCCTCAACGGCGACCGGCCGCGCCGCACGCCGATCGTGCTGGGTCACGAGGCGGCCGGCGTGGTCGAAGCGCTGGGCGAGGGCGTGACCGACCTGGCGCCGGGCGACCACGTGATCCTGGTCTTCGTGCCGAGCTGCGGCCATTGCGCGCCCTGCGCCGAGGGCCGCCCCGCGCTGTGCGAGCCGGGCGGTGCGGCCAACGTGGCGGGCACGCTGCTGGGCGGTGCGCGGCGGCTGTCGTACCGCGGCGAGCCGATGGACCACTTCGTGGGCGTGTCGGCCTTTGCCGAGTACGCGACGGTGTCGCGCCGCTCGCTGCACAAGATCGACCGCGAGCTGCCGCTGGAGATCGCCGCCATGTTCGGCTGCGCGGTGGTGACCGGCGTCGGCGCCGTGGTCAACACCTCGCAGGTGCGGCCGGGTCAGACCGTGGCCGTGGTGGGGCTCGGCGGCGTGGGGCTGGCCGCGCTCATGGGCGCGCTGGCGGCGGGCGCCGCGCGCGTGATCGCGGTCGACCTGGCGCAGGACAAGCTCGATTTCGCCCTCGCACTGGGCGCCACCGACAGCGTCAACGCCAGCGACCCCGACGCGGCCAAGCGGCTGCGCGACATGACCGAGGGCGGCGTCGACCATGCGCTCGAGATGGTGGGTTCGGCCAAGGCGCTGGAGTTCGCCTACAAGGTCACGCGCCGCGGCGGCACCACCGTGACCGTGGGCCTGCCCGCCGCCATCCAGACGCTGAACACGCCGGTCTGGCACCTCGTGGCCGAGGAGCGCACGCTCAAGGGCAGCTACCTCGGCAGTTGCGTGCCGCGGCGCGACCTGGGGCGCTTCATCGCGCTGTACCGCCAGGGCAAGCTGCCCGTGGACCGGCTGCTCACCGGGCGGCTGAAGCTTGAGGAGATCAACGAGGGCTTCGACCGCCTGCAGCGCGGCGAGGCCATCCGGCAGATCGTCATGATGCCGTGACGGCCGCAGGCATCGCGCCCCGCAGCAACTCCTTCTGCGTCCGAATCCCCAACCGCCGGAACGCCCGGTACTGATGCGTGCGCACCGTGCTGAGTTCCACGCCCAGCACGCGCGCCGTTTCCTTCGCCGTGCGGCCCGCCATCAGGTGGCCGATCACCTCGCGCTCGCGCAGGCTCAGCGTCAACAGCCGCGAGGCGAGGGTGGGCGCGGCCGCCTCGTGCACGGCCGCCGCGCTGCGGCTGTGGGCGCTGGCGGCGTCGGCCAGCAGGGTGGCGTGGGCGGCGACGACGCCGAAGTCGGTGTCGCCGAACTCGGGTTGCGCCAGGCTGCGGTAGAAGCTCACGGCCACGCGCTGGCCGCTCGGGCGCAGCAGCAGCACCGAGCTGCGCTCGCGGATGCCCACGTCGCCGTAGCAGGCGGCGCGGTAGGCGGGGTCGGCCACCTCGTCGCCGTGCTGGTGGCCCATCCACAGCTGCGCGCGCTTCGGCAGCTTGCGCGCGGCCAGCCACGCCATGTGGGGGTCGAGCCGGTCGAAGCGCTGTGCCACGTAGCGCTCGGCGGTGCGCTCGGCCGTGTGGCCGTAGCTGCTGGCGG
The DNA here is from genome assembly GCF_059423605.1 of Variovorax sp. GW460-12-1-14-LB1. Taxonomy (NCBI): domain Bacteria; kingdom Pseudomonadati; phylum Pseudomonadota; class Betaproteobacteria; order Burkholderiales; family Comamonadaceae; genus Variovorax; species Variovorax sp. GW460-12-1-14-LB1. Next base: position 11,769 of record NZ_JBWKYF010000060.1, on the reverse strand, counting down.
CCGACACGGTCTCGATGCGGCCGGTGGCGTCGACGCCGAACACGGTGCAGAAGGTGACGGGCATCACGCGGTGCATTGCCGCCAGGCAACTGGCGGCCAGGTGTGGCGTGCCGATGCCCGCCAGCACGTCGCCGACGACGGCCGCCGACAGTTGCGCGTCGGCGGCGGGGTGGAGGCGCCAGCGTTTCATGGGTTTCGAAGGGAGGCTAGGGTAAATACCTCCTACGAAGTTATGACATTGGCGCGGGCGGTGCATCGGGACAATCCCGTTCCATGACCACCACCCGTACCGCCGACGCCGCCACCGGCCCCGTGCCGCCGCCAGCCAGCGCGACCGCGCTGCCGCCTTCGGTCGGCGCCTTCCACTACACGCGCTTCGCGCCCCGGCTGCCGACGCTCGGCGCCGACGGCATGGAGCCCGGCCGCCACCCCGTCGTGATCGCGGGCGGCGGCCCCGTGGGCATGGCGCTGGCGCTGGGGCTCGCCAACCACGGCGTGCGCTGCGTGGTGCTCGAGGCCGACGACACGGTCTGTGTGGGCAGCCGCGCGGCCTGCATCTCGCGCCGCAGCCTGGAGATCGTCGAGCGCCTGGGCGCGCTGCCGGCCTTCATGGGCAAGGGCCTGCCGTGGAGCGTGGGGCGCAGCTTCTACAAGACGGCCGAGGTGTTCCGCTTCGAGATGCCGCAGGCCGCGCAGCAGAAGCTGCCGCCGATGATCAACCTGGAGCAGTACTACATCGAGCAGTACCTGCTGGACGAGATCGAGCGCCGCAATGCCGCGACGCCGGGGCTCATCGACATCCGCTGGGGCACCGAGCTCACCGCGCTCGCGCAGGACGAGGACGGCGAGGGCGTGACGCTCGACGTGCGCAACGCCGAAGGCGCCTACCGCCTGCGCGGCCAGTGGCTCGCGGCCTGCGACGGCGGCCAGAGCTTCGTGCGCAAGTCGCTCGGGCTGGCGCTGGAAGGCACAGGCTACGAAGGCCGCTACGTGATCATCGACATCGAGCTGCACAGCGGCCACCCGACCGAGCGCCGCGCCTGGTTCGACCCGCCATGGAACCCCGGCTCGACCGTGCTGATGCACCGCCAGCCCGACGACATCTGGCGCATCGACTACCAGCTGCGCGCCGGCCAAAGCACCGAAGACGCGCTGCAGCCCGCGGCGGTGGCCGAGTTCGTGCAGCGCCACCTCGACGCCATCGGCGAAGGCCACCTGCCGTGGAAGACGGTGTGGACCTCGGTGTACCGCGCCGGCGCGATGACGCTCGAGCGCTACCGCCACGGCCGCGTCGTGTTCGCGGGCAACGCGGCGCATGCGATGCCGATCTTCGGCGTGCGCGGGCTCAACTCGGGCTTCGACGACGCCGACAACCTGGCCTGGAAGCTGGCCTTCGTGGCCGAGGGCCTGTCGGGCCCGGCGCTGCTGGATTCGTACTCGCAGGAGCGCATCGCGGCCTTCCACATCAACGCCGAGAGCGCGATGCGCAGCACCGAGTTCATGTCGCCGCCCTCGCGCGGCTTCGACCTGCTGCGCGAGGCGGCGCTGTCGCTGTCGGAGGCACACCGCGGCATCGCGCAGCTCATCAACCCGCGCCAGACGCAGGCCGTGCGCTACGACGACTCGGCGCTGTCGAGCGAAGGCGATGCATTGCCGGCGGGGCCGTTGCCCGGCGAGGTGATGCCGGAGCAGGCGCTCGAACAGGGCCATCTCACGGACTGGATTGCGCCGGTGTTCACGCTGCTGGTGTTGCGGCCGGATGTGGCTTCGCCGCCCGTCGCCGACATCGAGCGAGCGCAGCGAGGCGCCTTGCCTTTTGCGGTTCGCAGCATCGGCAGCCTGGGGAGCGACGGTACCGATGCGCAGGCGTCCCCCGCTGTCTTCGCCACGCTCGGCGCCAGCGACGGCGCGGTCTACCTGCTGCGCCCCGACGGCCACGTGGCCGCGCGCTGGCACCGCCTGCCGGCCGGTGCGCTGCCCGCCGCGCTGGCGCGCGCGGCCGTCGCCACTTCACAGGACATTCCCGCATGACGACCCCCGCCCCCTCGCTCCATCCCGACGCCCGCGACCGCCTGTACGCCGAGTGCGCGCGCGCCATCACCGAGGCCGGCGCCGAACGCGAATCGCTGTTCCTCGCGCGGCTCGCGCTGCTGCTGTTCGAGCAGGTCGGTGACGAGGCGCGCTGCCGCGCCGCGCTGGCCGACGCGTTGCGCGCGCTGCCCGTACCATCGCTGTCCGCTTCCGAACAAAAAACAGGAGATTGATCTCATGGATCGCCGCACCCTTCTCGCCACGCTCGCCTCCGGCGCCGCCGTGGCCGCAGCCCCCTTCGCCCACGCACAGGACTACCCCGCGCAGCTCATCAAGTGGGTCGTGCCGTACCCCGCGGGCGGCGGCACCGACGTGATCGCGCGCGTGCTGGCCGAGGCCATGCGCCAGACGCTGGGCCAGCAGATCGTGGTCGACAACCGCCCCGGCGCCTCGACCAACATCGGCGCCGACCTGGTCGCCAAGAGCAAGCCCGACGGCTACACGGTGCTGTCGGCCGACAACGCCGTGCTGGCCTTCAACGAGCACCTGTTCAGCAAGCTGCCGTTCAACCCCGAGAAAGACTTCACCTACATCGGCGCCATCGGCAAGTTTCCGCTCGCGCTGGTGGTGCACCCGGACTTCCCGGCCAAGACCTTCAAGGAGTTCCTGGCCTACGTGAAGGCCAACCCCGGCAAGGTCAACTACGCGTCGCCCGGCAACGGCTCGCCGCACCACCTGGCGATGGAAATGTTCAAGGCGCGCACCGGCACCTTCATCACCCACATCCCGTACCGCGGCGCGGCGCCGGCCATGGCCGACGTGATGGGCGGCCAGGTGCCGTGCATGTTCCTGGACCTGGCCTCGGGCCTGCCGATCATGCAGGGCAACAAGGTGCGCGTGCTGGCCATCGGCTCGGGCGCGCGCAGCAAGCGCCTGCCCGACGTGCCGACGCTGGCCGAAGTGGGCGTGCCCAACACCGAGGTGTTCGCGTTCCAGGGCATCCTGGGCCCGGCCGGCCTGCCGGCTGCCGTGGTGAACAAGCTCAACAGCGACCTGAACAAGGCCTTCAGCACGCCGGCCGTGCAAAAGCGCTTCGACGACTTCGGCATGGAAGCGATGCCCGGCACGCCGGCGCAGTTCGCGGCGCTGTCGCGCGCGGAGTCGAAGCGCTGGGGCCCGATCATCAAGCAGGCCGGCATCAAGCTGGACTGATGCCGCCGGGGGCGTTCACCTCAACGGGTGAATGCCTTTCTGGAGCCGTCTTCGAAGACTTCGTCGTCGCGCTGCAGCTCGCCGTTCTCGTCCCAGCTGCGCTCGCGCGTCACGCGGCCCTTGTCGTCGAAGCTCGACTCGGCCAGCAGCTCGCCCTTTTCATTGAAGCGCTGGTGCGTGCCCACGGGCACCTGCCGGCCGCGCCCCGGCGCGAGGTAGCGGCCCTGCGCGGCGCGCTGGCCGCTGTCGTAGAACTCGGTCACGTCGACCGTGCGCTCGCTGCCGGTGCCGCTGTAGACGGCCTTGCTGCGCGGTTGGCCGTTGAGGTGGTAGCTGTCGTCGCTCAGGGGCTCGCCCGCGGCGTTCCAGCGCTGGTCGCGCACCAGCGAGCCGCGGTCGGAAAACTCCTGCTCGCGCTGGCGGATCGACGAGCGCCCGACCAGCAGCCACACGGTTTCGCGCCGCTTCACGCCTTCTGACGAAAAACTGCGCTCCACGCGCCGGTTGCCGGTGGTCTCGTCGACCACCGAGGGCTTGCCGTTGTCGTAGAACTCCTGCGTGCGCACGCGCTTGCCCGCCTGGTACGACAGCCGCGAGCGCAGGGTGCCGCGCGCGTCGAACAGGTCGACGTTCGAGGGCCCGCCCGTGAAGCCGCACAGCCTGGCGTCGTCGGCCACCGGCGCCAGCACCGGCGCCTCGGCACAGCGCAGCATCGACATCTGGCCGCGCTCGGTGAACTCGACCATGGCGCGCTCGGTGCCGCGGTCGGGGTAGAAGGTGGCGCGCCGCAGCTGGCCGCCCGGGTAGAAGCTGCGCACCAGGCCGCGCTCCTGGCCGTCGTCGTACGTGGCGTCGCGCAGCACCTGGCCGCCCGGCGCGAACTCGCGCGCGCGGCCGTGCATGTTGCCCTTGGCGTTGATGGTGTGCTCGCGCGCGAGCTTGCCCTTTTCATAGAAGCGCACCGGGCCCATGAAGACGCCGTTCTGCACCTGCTGCTCGCGCTGGAGTTCGCCGGTGCCGCGGTCCTTGCAGCGCATCAGGCCGGTCTTGCCGGCGGTGCTGTTGCCGTCGGCCGGGCTCACGCGCTGGCCGTTGAGCTCGCACTCCTGCTGCGCATGGACCGTCGGGGTACCCAGCAGCGCGGCCAATGCGATCGCGGCCGGGCCGAGGAGGGACGCGGCCGCCCGAGGCGCCCGAAGAGCGGGAACGGGCGGGCGCAGGGTCACTTGTCGTAGAGCGTGTCGAGCGAACGGAAACCCTTGGCCTCGATCGGGTTGCCGAAGGGGTCGCAGAAGAACATCGTCCACTGCTCGCCCGGCTGGCCTTCGAAGCGCACCTGCGGCTTCAGCACGAACTCGGTGCCGGCGGCCTCGAGGCGCCCGGCCAGCGCCTGCCAGTCGGGCAGCGCGAGCACGATGCCGAAGTGCGGCATGGGCACCATCGCATCGCCGACGCGGCCGGTGCGGGTGGTGGCGAAGGGTTCGCCCAGGTGCAGCGAGATCTGGTGGCCGAAGAAGTCGAAGTCGACCCAGGTGTCGGTGCTGCGGCCTTCGGCGCAGCCGAGCACGTCGCCGTAGAAGCGGCGGGCGCCGTCCAGGTCGCGCACGTGGAAGGCAAGGTGAAAGATGCTTTGCATGGTTTTGGATTATGGGCAGCGGTGCTGTGAGAATGCCGGACTTTCTTTCAATCATGGAGCTCGCCTTGCGGATACTCCGAGCCCTCGTCGCACCGCTGCGCCTGCTGTCGCGCGGCACCGACCGGCCGGCGCCCCAGCGCCTTCTTGCACGTCTGACCCGCCAGGCCTTCGCGGCCGTCGGTGGTTGTTTCATCGCGGTGGCCGCACATGCCGCCGCCTGCCCGCCCTCGGCCATCGCCAGCCTGGAGAAGCCCGGCATCGGCCTGCGCAACGGCATCGACCGCGGCCTGCTGTGGCGCATCGAGCGCGACGGCCGCACCTCGTGGCTCTACGGCACCCTGCACCTGGGGCGCGGCGAATGGGTGCGTCCCGGTCCCACCGTGCAGAAGGCGATGGCGCAGAGCGATACGCTCGCGCTGGAGCTCGACTCGCGCGACGACGCCACGGTGCGCGCCCTGAGCCAGCCGGCCGACCCGGCCGCGGTGGCGCGTGTGCTCAGCGGCGAACGCGCCCGCCGGCTCGAGCGCCAGAACGCCGAGGCCTGCGTGTCGCCGGGCTCGACCGCCCGGCTGCCGCCCATCCTGCAGGTGACGGCGCTGACCGCACTGGCGGCGCGCGCCGACGGCCTGTATGCGGAGTTCGGCGTCGACGAGACGCTGGCCGTCTCGGCCCGCAACAGCAACAAGCCGATCGTCGCGCTCGAGAACGCCGCCGACCAGCTGCGCTGGCTCACCGGCGGCTCCGAAGCCGAGGAGGCCGAGCAGATCGACGCCATGCTCGACGAGCTCGAATCGGGCCGGCTGCGCGGCCAGCTCAAGACGCTGGCCGATGTCTGGGCACGCAGCGACGCGGCCCGGCTGGCGCGCTACGCCGAGTGGTGCGAGTGCCTGAACACGCCGGCCGAGCAGCGCCTCATGAAGCGCCTGCTCGACGACCGCAACCCCGGGCTGGCCGACGGCATCGAGCGCCTGCACGCGGGCGGGCGCAGCGCGTTCGCCGCGGTCGGCGCGCTGCACATGGTCGGCGCGCAGGGCCTGCCCACGCTGATGGCGGCGCGCGGCTTTCGCGTCACGCCGGTGCTCACCGAGGCGCAGGCGCAGCAGGCGCTGCCGATGCCGGCGCTCGCCGCGCCCGAGCCGCCGGCCCGCAAGGCGGTGCGCGGTGGCAAGAACGTCAAGGGACAGAAGGCGGCCAAGGGCACGGGCCAGAAGGCCGCCGCGAAGGGCGGGGCCAAGCCGGCGTCCAAGGCCGCTGCCGCGCCCAAAGGCAAGGCCGCACCCCGTGCCGCCCCCAAGGCCACCAACAGCAAAGTGCGCCGATAATCGCGATCGCCATGCACACGTTGCGCCCCCACCCCCGCCTGATCGGCCACCTCGGCCGGTGGGTGCTGCTGTGGTTCGTGCTGTCGCTGGGCGTGGCGGTGGCGTCGCCGGTGGTGCATCCGCAGGCGATGGAACTGGTGTGTTCCGGCGCCGGCACCATCAAGGTGGTGGTGCACACCGAAGATGGCGTGCAGGACATGGGCGCCACGCACATGGACTGCCCGCTGTGCGTGCTGACCGGCGCGCCGCCCCCGCCGCTCGTGGCGGCCGCGTTCGATGCGCCCCTGCCGCTGGGGCGCGTGCTTCAACCCATTCCCGCCGCGCGCCATGCCGCGGCCACGGCCGCGCCGCTGCCGGCCCGTGGGCCCCCGCGTTCCGCCTGAGCGATCAGCAACAGCGCTGTCTGTCGGTGCACCCCAGGTGCGCGCAGGCGGTCCCTTTGGCTTGAAGTTCGTGGAGCCGGTTCCCCATGAAGCAGCACTCCCGCGCCCTGGCGATCGCCATGGCATTTCCCTTCAGCGCGCCGGTGTGGGCGCAGCAGCAAACGCCGCCGGACGTTGATCCGCCGGAGGCCGGCGCTGCGGCCGCCCCGGGCCGCACGCTGGGTACCGTCACCATCAGCGGTGGCCGGCCGACCTCGCTGCCGACGCAGATCCCCACCACCATCGAAGGCGTGACCGCCGAGCAGATCGCCGAGACGGTCAACGCGACCGACGCCGAAGACGCGCTCAAGTACCTGCCGAGCCTGCTGGTGCGCAAGCGCTACATCGGCGACTTCAACCACGCGGTGCTCGCCACGCGCGCCTCGGGCACGGGCAACAGCGCCCGCGCGATGGTCTACGCCGACGGCATCATGCTGTCGAACCCGCTGGGCAACGGCGCCACCTTCGCGCCGCGCTGGGGCATGGTGTCGCCCGACGAGATCGAGCGTGTCGACGTGCTCTACGGTCCGTTCTCGGCCGCCTACCCGGGCAACTCGGTGGGCGCCGTGGTCGACTACGTGACGCGCATGCCCACGCAGCTCGAGGCGCACGTCAAGCTCAGCGGCTTCGCCTCGAACTTCGACCTGTACAACAGCCATTCGTCGCCGGGCGGCCAGCAGCTCGACCTGTCGCTGGGCAGCCGCAGCGGCGACTGGTCGTGGTGGCTCGGCGCCTCGCGCACCCACAGCAAGGGGCAGTCGCTGTCGTTTGCCAACCGGCTGGTGAGCGCCGGCGCGGTGGGCAGCGCGGGCACGCCCGTCACCGGCGCGGTGCTCGGGCTGAACCCGTCGAACCAGCCGTGGTGGCTGCTGGGCGGCATCACCGCCTACGACACGACCCAGGAGCAGGCCAAGCTCAAGCTGGCCTACGACTTCTCGCCCACCGTGCGCGCCACCTACACGCTGGGCGCTTGGCACAACACCACGCACGGCAGCACCGACACCTACCTGCGCGATGCGCTCGGCCAGCCGGTGTACGGCGGGCGCGTGAACCTCGGCGGACGCACCTACAACCTCGACACGCCGGCCGCTGCCTTCGCGCCGACCGAGACGGCGCTCACGCACTACATGCACGGCCTCTCGGTGAAGAGCCACACGGGCGGCGTGTTCGACTGGGAGGTGGCGGCGAGCCTGTTCGACTACGCGAAAGACACCTCGCGCACGCCGACCGCGCCTTTGCCGGGCGCGTTCTACGGCGGCCCCGGCCGCACCACCGACATGGGCGGCACCGGCTGGCACACCTTCAAGGCCGCGGGCACCTGGCGGCCCACCGGCTCGGCTGAAGGCGTGGGCGCGCACGTGGTCGACTTCGGCGTCCAGCAGGACACCGCGCGGCTGCGCAGCGCCATCGGCAACACGCGCGACTGGATCGGCGGGCCGGCCGTGTCGCCGTTCTCCGCCTTCAACGGCAACACGCGGCTGCGCTCGCTCTACGTGCAGGACACCTGGCGCTTCGCGAAGGACTGGAAGACCACGCTGGGCCTGCGCCACGAGCGCTGGGAGGCCTACGGCGGCCAGCTCGGCAACGCGGCGCGGCTGCTCGACTTCGCGCCGCGCAAGAACAGCTTCGTCTCGCCCAAGGCCGCGCTCGCCTGGCAGGCCACGCCCGACTGGCACTTCAAGGCCTCGGTCGGCCGCGCCGTGCGCATGCCCACCGTGAGCGAGCTCTACCAGGGCTCGATCGAGGGCAACCGCATCGTCAACACCAACCCCGAGCTGCGCCCGGAGCGCTCGTGGACCGCCGAGCTGAGCGCCGAGCGCGACCTCAAGCGCTGGGGCGTCGACGGCGTGCTGCGCACCACGCTGTTCTTCGAGCACACGAAGGACGCGCTCTACACCCAGGCGCTCACCAACCTCGTGAGCACCGTGCAGAACGTCGACGCCATCCGCACGCGCGGGCTGGAGGTGGCGGTGAACACGGTCGACGCGGGCATCCAGGGGCTGGACCTGGGCGGCAGCCTCACGCTGACCGATTCGAAGATCACCGCCAACCGCGGCTTCCCGGCCAGCGTCGGGCGCGACCAGCCGCGCGTGCCCAAGGTGCGCGCCTCGCTGCTCGCCACCTACCGGCCCGATGCGAAGTGGAGCTACACCGTCGGCGCGCGCTACAGCGGCCGGCAGTACGGCACGCTCGACAACAGCGACCCGAACGGCATGGCCTTCATGGGCTTCTCGAAGTTCTTCGTGGTCGATGCGCGCATCCGCTACCGCATCGACCGCCAATGGAGCGCCGCCGTCGGCATCGACAACCTGAACAACCGCACCTACTGGGCCTTCCACCCGTACCCGCAACGCACCTTCGTGGCCGAACTCAAGTTCGACCTTTGACCCTCACTTTTTCCTCTCCAAGGACACACGCCATGACGAAGCTTTCGACCCCCACTTTCCACACCCTCGCCGCCTGCGCCCTGCTGGCCGGTGCCGGCGCCGCCGGCGCCCACGTGAGCCTGCCCCCGGGCGGCGCCACCGTCGGCAGCGAGTACAACGCCGCCTTCCGCGTCGGTCACGCCTGCGAAGGCGCCAAGGCGACGACCGGCCTCGCGGTGCGCCTGCCCAAGGGCTTCGTGCTCACCGACGCCCAGGCGCGCAAGGGCTGGAAGCTCGATGCGCCCAAGGCCGGCAGCGCCGAAGGCGAAGTGCGCTGGACGGCAGAGACGCCGCAGAACGCGCTGCCCGGCAGCGAGCGCGGCGAGTTCGTGCTGCGCGGCAAGGTGCCCGCCACGCCGGGCCCGCTGTGGTTCAAGGTGCGCCAGGACTGCGACGTCGGCAGCGTCGACTGGGCCGAAGTGCCCGCCGCGGGCAGCACCACGGCCGGCCTGAAGAAGCCCGCGGCCAAGCTCGACGTGATGGCGCAGGGCGTGGCCACGGTCGACGTGCGCGACGCCTGGGTGCGCCAGTCGGTGCCGGGCCAGAGCGGCACGGGCGCCTTCATGAAGCTCACCGCGCCCACGGGCACGAAGCTGGTCGGTATCTCGACACCCGCCGCCGGCGTGGCCGAGGTGCACGAGATGAAGATGGAAGGCGACACCATGCGCATGCGCGAACTCGCGGGCGGCCTCGAGCTGCCGGCCGGCAAGACCGTTGAGCTCAAGCCCGGCGGCTACCACGTGATGCTGATGGACCTGAAGGGCGCGATGACCAAGGGCGCGACCGTGCCCATGACCCTGAAGTTCGAGGACGCCAAGGGCGCGAAGACGACGCTGGAGCTGAAGCTGCCGGTCGGTGCGCCCGAAGGCGCCGCCGCCGCTGCTGCACCCGCCGCGGGCGGTGCGCACCAGCACAAGCACTGAGCCGGTTGAACCGGACCGTCAGAGCAACTGGTCCGGCGCCAGCGGCCCGAACAGCCGCAGCAGGAAGCGCAGCGTGGCGCTCGCGTCGGGCTCGGTGTCCGTGTCCTGCAGGCCGCTGCCTTCGGGCGCCTGCCACACCAGCGCGCCCTTCACCAGCTCGACATGCCACGAGCGTTCGCGCATGCCGCGCTCGATCTGCTCGGCCGCCATGCGCGAGAGTTCGCCGCTGCGGATCAGCAGCGCGATCTCGGTGTTCTGCAACTGCGAGCGCAGATCGAGATTCATGGAGCCGACCACCAGCAGCCGGCCATCCATCACCAGCACCTTGGAGTGCAGCATCGCGCGCGACTCGCCGCTCACGCCGCTGCCGCCCGAGGAGCCGAACACATTGCCGAAGCTGGTCTGTTCGCTGCGCAACTCGTACAGCTCGACGCCCGCGGCCAGCAGCGCCTTGCGGTGGCGCGCATAGCCCACGTGGGCGATGGGGGCGTCGTTCGAGGCCAGTGAATTCGTCAGCACCCGGATGCGCACGCCCCGCGCACGCGCGGCGGCAAAGGCCTGCTGCATGTCGGGGCCGGGCACGAAGTAGGGCGAGATGATCAGCAGGTCGGTGCGCGCTTGGCCGATCAGCTGCAGCAGGCCCTCGACCACCGTATCGGCGCTGGACGCCAGGTCGGCCAGGGCCGCGGCGTTGCGCGAGGGCATGTCGGGCCGGCTCACGACGAGGTCGGGGTTGCGTATCGCACCGGGGCCGCTGTCGGCCGGGATCTTGCCGGGCGCATCGGCCAGCATCAGGGCCGGTGCCCAGACGAAGGCGGCGCTGCGCAGGTCGAGCGGTTTCTCGTCCCAGGCGCGGGCGCGCTGCTCCGCCGTGGGCGCCGCACCGGGGCGGGGCTTGTCGTCGGCCGGCTCCGAACGGTTGCGGGCCTCGGCCGCTTCATCGTCGAGTTCCTTGTCGATCCGGCGGGCGCGCTCACGGATGTGCTGGAACTCCTCGCGCGAGACCAGCGACTGCACGGGGTAGGCGCGCTCGTTGTTCCAGTAGCTGTCGAAGCTGCGCGAGAGGTCCTGCACGATCGGGCCGGCCGCCAGCACGTCGACGTCGACGAAGTTGCCGGTGATGGCATTGCCGAAGTAGGCGTCGCCCAGGTTGCGCCCGCCCGTCACGCCCATCACGTTGTCGGCCAGGAACAGCTTGTTGTGCATGCGCTGCTGGATGCGCGAGACCTCGCCGATGGCATTGAGCATGCGGTTGAAGCCCGTGCCGCGCGAGCCCGCGAGCGGGTTGAACAGGCGCATCTCGATGTTCGGAATGAAGGCCAGGCCGAGCACCAGCGCGTCGCGGCCGATGGTGTGGAAGTCGTCCAGCAGGATGCGCACCCGCACGCCGCGCTCGGCCGCCGCGCGCAGCCCGCGCACCAGCCGGCCCGTGCTGGCGTCGGCGTGGATGGCGTAGTACTGCAGGTCCAGCGTCTTCTGCGCGTTCTCGATCAGTGCGAGCCGGCTGCCATAGGCCGCCTGCGGGCCGCCCAGCAGCAGGAAGCCGGAGTCGAAGCGTGCCTTGTCGGCGTTGCGGCGCTCCCGCAGCAGCGTGGCCAGCGCCGTGCCGTCGGGCGAGGCGAGCGCGGTCGAGACGGGGCGGTCCACCTCCTTCGGCAGCTGCGCGCAGGCGCCGAGCACCAGGAGGGCCAGCAGTGCGACGCTGCGGCGGACCAATGCGTGGAAGGAAGAAGAAGGCATGCGGCGGGGTCTTTCCGGGGGCTGGGGAAGGCGGTGCCGCATGTATAGCCGAGTTGG
>NZ_JBWKYF010000059.1:0-42431 GCF_059423605.1 Variovorax sp. GW460-12-1-14-LB1 | reverse complement strand
TGAGCCGGCTGGCTCGCAAAGAGGGTGGGTCAATATTCGATGGAAATCGCGGGTCAGGATTCCATGGAAATCAACACGGTGACGGTTTCCACCCAGAACTTCCCCAGTTCGCTGGCGTAGTAATAGTCATCTTCCACACGCTGGCCGTTGAAAAACATGATCAAGTGGTAGTGGTGCCCTTTACGCGATTTGTGTTCAAGCTTGCGGATGTAGCCAACCGAATGCTCGAAAACACCTTTGAATTGCTTGCGGCGCTTCAGCTTCAGAAACTCTTTGAAGTAGCCGCGAACATCCTCAAGGGACAGGGTGTCGCGTACGGCTTTCTTGAAGCCCAGATCCACACGAACGACGAGCAGCTTGGAGTAAATCGAGAATGCCTCATCGATGAACTTTTCGCCGCTTGCATAGTTCTTTTCAGCCCGCATGCGGCTGAAGCGCAAGCGTTCCTTGTATGACGCTGTCTGGGTCTTTTGCCAGATGAGTTTGATGAACTCGTTCTCGATCTCCCAGTTCAGGAATCTTGACGAGAAACGGCTGGTGGGTCTCTTGAAGTTGACATACTGCACACCGAGTTCTTCGATCGCCTTCTGAACAATCTTGCAACGAAGACTGCGCTGATAGAACGTATCGAATCCAGCGGCCAAAACTATGTCCACAAGATAGCCCAACAGGCCTGAATATTTGTTGCCGAAGTGGCTCAACGGGGGACGCCCGTGGACTGGTTTGTGGTTTGCTTTCCAGGGCTGCGGCGGGCGGGTGTAGGACTCGATGTGCTCGACGAACTTCTCCACATCCGAGAACGCAAAGGGTTCTTCTGGAATGCACTCCTCCTCGCCGAAATCAACATCCAAGGTCATCTCGCGAAAGATGTCGCTGGGGCTCAGGTCGACAACGAATCCATTGTCGTCGATGTGCTTGTCTGCATCCAGAATGAGAAATTCAGGATCGGTGCCTTGGGTCTTCACTGGAATGGCAGGATCAAATTCGTAACTCCAGGCGGAGTCGATTCCGATAGGCGGAAAGGAAAGAGTTTCTATTGATAACATTAAAAGCCTTAATTCGAGAGTGTTTCTGGATCAGTTGAAATCAGGTTTTCTTGACGAAAGTGCCGCGCTGCCATGCGAAGTGAAAGCCATGCCAAGTTGCGCAGTTAAGTTCGCACATGGCGATCGGATCGCGAACGGGACTGCCACGTAGAGAGCGGGCTCGACGCAGGCTGATGGAACAAATTTCCGGCCACGCGAGTTAGCGCCAAGCCCCGATTGGGGGAAAATGTGTTCCAAAACGGATCGTTGGAGAGCGGCTACGTTGTGCCCCGGGGCAGACATTCAGACAGATTCGAAGCGGTCATTCGGCGCGTTTTGTTTCTGCACCCATTCTTGGTAGAGCTTGTAGAAGCATGAAATCTTGTATGTTTTGCTTTCATGGTTGGCGCAGGCGTAGCGGAACCATTCGGCGTGAATGGTGCTGTGGTTCTCACGAATGCGCCGCGCGATCTCGGAAAACTCAGGCTCAATGAACGGGCGGGGACGTTTCGCAGGAAACATCACTTGCCTCAGCGTGTCCGGGTGAACTTCTTCGATCATTTGCCAGTTGAGACGAAGTCGTTTGGCTCTCGCTGAGTACGTGGAAACATGGCTGTGCTCAATGCGTGCCATCGTTACCGTGCTTCGTACGCTGCATCGCATGCCCGGCGACAAGCGATATCGGAGCGCCATCTTGATCATTGATCCCGACAGATGGCCATCAGAATGAACTCGAGTGAATCCATCAAGCAGCTGAGACCAGGGTTTGTATGGTAAATGAGAAGTCTGAATGGTTTCCGGCGGAAAACCTTCAGGGGATGACAGCAATGGTGATTCCGTCAGCGTTGGGGCAGGCCACGAAAAGATCTCGTGGTTCGGATCGTCCCAGTACTTCGCGAGGTGCTTTTCATACGCACGCAGCGTAATCTCGTAGAGAGCATCCGAGGAGGTGATCCACATTTGGTGATCCAGGGTGGTGGTCCTTGAGATGACCGGGTGCTTCTTCATGCGAGGGAAGCTATTTTCCAGATGCGTCTGGTTGTTGGGAGTCAGGGTAGAGATGTCCATACTTTTCGATTCGATGAATAAACAAGGTCTCACGCTCCAGATTTTTAGAAAGACAATTGGATCTTTCCAACCGATCCAAGCTTGTTTGACTAAGCTCGTTTGAAGCGCTTGACCGGAGTTTGCAACAGGCAAATCAATGAGTCACCGATGTGGCCGCGACTGGCCGCGTGTGGGCGTCGATGTCCACGAATGTCCGGAAGTGTCCCGGCCTGTTGGGTTATGCGGCAGCGGGTCGAGAGGTCGGATTGACGAGAAGCGCGAGCGATCTTGGTGATCGTTGGACCGTCATTGCGACGGTCGGCGCGAAAGAGAACGAATGGCGTCGGTTCTCCGGTCGATTCGAGTGCCGAAAACCCGTGGAAGGGTTTCGGTGCTTGAATAGGCTGGTTAAGCTGCGGGCATATCTTGTTGGCTGTCCGTGCTTTCAGAAAGAAGCTGTGCTTCGCGAGCAAGTTGCTTTCTGAGCGCGTCCAAGCTCAAGTGTCCAAAGTCATCCCCATTTCTGTACTTGATTCCCTTCTTGGGAACAAGCCCCAGCAGCGGCCTGGGCGGGTCTGTCCCCTCGGCCATTTCTTGAAGGACGAGGAAGACCGAACTGGCGCTGTGTGGATCGAGAGCTTGAGCACGCGCACGAGCAACGACTGCCGAAAGGTCTGGTTTCTTGACAAAGATCGGAGTGATCTTCTTTCGCGGGGGCAAGCCTTCAGTCGAGGCATTCGCAGTTGTGGCAACTTCTGGCCTGTTTTCTTTCACTTCTGGTTCTTTTTCCGCTACCGGCGACTCAAGGAGCAGCGGTTCTTCAGTCGGCAAAGAAGCGGCACGAAGTGAATGAGGGATCCCGTGAGACTTCAGGAAACGAATGATCTCCGTTCGATCGAACCCAATATTTCGAAGGCGGTCCGAATCTCCTTCGTGTTCGTACTTTCCATCGCGACGCGGAACTTTATTTACTTGAGGCCATTCGTCGAACTGGCCAGCTCGAAACGCCTTTTCATAGCGATGAATCCAGCGGGACATATGAACCAACATGTCCAACGCTTCGGATCTTGCCGCATCGCTTATTTTGGGGCGCCCCGTTTCTCCCCAGTCAAACCAGCGGGGGCCACTATCGGTTGCGTGCGCATTGTGAAGGTACTCGTCAAGCACGGCGGCAGCACGTGATTCCCGAAAGACCGTTTGGAAAAGTCGATTCAGTGGCACGACCTTCAGAGGGCGCAGACGCTCTTCCATGCGCAACTGAGTTTCTGCGTCAACGCCAAGTCGTGGCGGCATTCGGACAGTGATATCCGCAGGCGCTAGCGGACCTTCGCCGCTCCATTCATTGAGAACATGTTCGGCGATCGACTCGACGATCTCGGATACAGAAACGACGTCCACGGGGCTCCTTGCTACATGAATGAATGATGGATTGCCATCATAGATCTCCGATCTAGGGGGCTATGCCCTTGCCTACACTCTAGGCGTAGGGCACCGGCGGAAAATCTCCGTACCCAAAAGAGAAATACATCCCAAGCCGATCGATTTCAACCTCGTATTGCGTTTTTTCAAGGCCACGACGTAGTGCATTCGCCGAAGGTTCTCTTGATAACTCTTGATAACCTGTGGACGGGGGAACGGCAGGAAACCCAGAGTGGGAATAGCGACGCCCACGTTTTGACTGATCGCGCTCCGCATCGAAGATCCATGAGATCAGATGCGGTATCGCTTGAGCAGCAATAGCGCTGCGCGGCGTGTTGGGACGCGGCAAGAACTATCGTCAAGCGCCTAGCGCTGCTGGAGAACACGCAAACGTGGCGGAATCTATAACGTTCGAACAGTCACCGTAGAACGCAGCGCCGTCCGCTACGTAGGAAAGCGTCCCGACCGCGCGCCCGTGGAATCCGAAGCCGTGCACGGCCGCGGCGTTTCAATCCAAGGTGTCGAAGAGCCGGAAGATCCACGACAGCTGGTACGCCAGCGTGCCCGCAACGAAGGCCGTGTGAAATCGCGGGCTGGCGGAGCGGGCCGCCGCGATGCACAGGCCCACGAGGATGGGCGTGCGGATGAGGTACTCCATCGCAAAGCGGGCGAAGTGCGCCTCGCCCTTGATCAGCGTGTCGACCACGTCGAGCAGGTAGGTGGCGGCCAGCAAGCCGAAGAACCACGCGCGGCGGGCGTAGAAGTAGTCGCGGTAGCTCGCGTAGTCCTGCATGCTGTCGGGAAAGAGCAGCGCGCACAGCAAGAAGAGCAGGATCGCGTAGCTGACGATGAAGGCGTAGGTGCCGAAGGTCCAGCTGTCGATCTGATACAGGCCGAACTCCCACCACCAGAAATGCACCAGCGCCAGCAGCACCGAGGCGACCCAGGCCAGGTGCACGGCGTAGAGCCGGTACTGCGTCGGGTGCTGCACGATGCGCGCCACGCCCGACAGCAACCGGGTCACGCCCAGGCCGATGACCATGCCCATCACGACGCGGATGTGCGGAAAGATGTCGTGGGCCGAGATGGCTTCTTGCTGCATTCGAGAGTGCCCGTTCGAATGGATGGGGGCCCAGTCTAGGCCGCCCGCGTCACACCTCCGCGCCTTCGACCAGAAAGCGCAGTCGGCGCACCCCTTGCCACTCGTCCGCGTCGAGTCGGAACGCCAGCTTCACGCGCGGCGGCAGCGGTTCGGTGTGGCTGAACCAGATCGCGTCGATGGGCTGGCCCTGGTGCTTGAGCTTGAGCGCCAGGTGCTTCTCGCCCACCAGCCGCTGCGACACCACCTCGACCTCTTCGCTGAAGGTGGGCGGCGCAAAGCCCTGGCCCCAGACCTCGCGGTGCAGCGTGTCGACGAGGTCGATGCGCATGTACTCGCGGGCGATCGGCCCGTCGGTCTCGATCTGGCGCGTCAGCGCGGCCTCGGCCAACCATTCGCCGGCCACCTGGGCCAGCGCGCGCTCGAAGACGGGAAAGTGCTCGCGCGCCACGGTGCAGCCCGCGGCCATCGCGTGGCCGCCGAAGCGCAGCAGCACGCCGGGGTGGCGCTTGGCCACGAGGTCGAGCGCATCGCGCAGGTGAAAGCCCGGGATCGAGCGGCCCGAGCCCTTCAGCTCCTGCTCCTTGCCGGGCGCCGCACTGGCCGCGAACACGAAGGTCGGGCGATGGAAGCGGTCCTTGATGCGCGAGGCCACGATGCCCACCACGCCTTCGTGGAAGTCCGCGCCGAACACGCTGATGGCCGGCGGCGGCGCTTCCACGCCTTCGCCATCGGCCGCGAACAGCGACTCGGCCAGCAGCAACGCCTGGTCGCGCATGCCGCCCTCGATGTCGCGCCGCTCGCGGTTGATGCCGTCGAGCATGCGCGCCAGTTCGTCGGCGCGGCCGGCGTCGTCGGTCAGCAGGCACTCGATGCCCAGCGTCATGTCGGCCAGCCGGCCGGCCGCGTTGATGCGCGGGCCGAGGGCAAAGCCGAAGTCGAAGGTGGTCGCGGCCGAGGCGGTGCGCCCCGCCGCCTTGAACAGCGCCGCCACGCCGGCGGGCATCGCGCCCGCGCGGATGCGGCGCAGGCCCTGCGCCACGAGGCGGCGGTTGTTGGCGTCGAGCTTCACCACGTCGGCCACGGTGCCCAGCGCCACCAGCGGCAGCAGTGCATCGAGCTTGGGCTGCGTGGCGGTATCGAACACGCCGCGCGTGCGCAGCTCGGAGCGCAGCGCGAGCAGCACGTAGAACATCACGCCGACGCCGGCGATGCTCTTGCTTTCGAACTCGCAGCCGGGCTGGTTCGGGTTCACCATCACGTCGGCCAGGGGCAGCTCGGGGCCGGGCAGGTGGTGGTCGGTCACCAGCACCTGCAGGCCGCGCGCCTTGGCGGCGGCCACGCCCTCGACGCTGGCGATGCCGTTGTCGACGGTGATCAGCATGTCGGCGCCGGCCGCGGCCACGCGCTCGGCGATCGGCGGCGTCAGGCCGTAGCCGTCCACCACGCGGTCGGGCACGAGGTAGCTCACGTGCTTGCCGCCCAGCAGGCGCAGGCCGCGCACGCCGACGGCACAGGCGGTGGCGCCGTCGCAGTCGTAGTCGGCCACGATGCACAGGCGCTTGTCCTGTGCGATGGCATCGGCCAGCAGCACGGCGGCTTCGCGCGTGCCGCGCAGCGTGTCGGGCGGCAGCAGGCGTGCGAGGCCGTCGTCGAGCTCGTCCTTGCCGCGCACGCCGCGCGCGGCAAACAGGCGCGCCAGCAGCGGGTGCACGCCGGCCTGTTCCAGCGCCCAGACGGTGCGCGGCGGGATGTCCCGGGCAATGATCTTCATAGGGACTCCAGCACCTGCGTGGCGCGGTTGCGGTCGAACAGGCCCTTGGCCCAACGGGCGAGGCCGCGCGGTTGCACGGTGAAAAGCTGCGCGCCGCGGTCGCCGCACAGCGAGAGCGCCACGTCGGCGCCGCGCGTGAGGTCGGCGAGCAGGCCGGCGACGGCGCCAGCGTCCAGCGCCT
Organism: Variovorax sp. GW460-12-1-14-LB1; assembly: GCF_059423605.1. Lineage (NCBI taxonomy): Bacteria > Pseudomonadati > Pseudomonadota > Betaproteobacteria > Burkholderiales > Comamonadaceae > Variovorax > Variovorax sp. GW460-12-1-14-LB1. The sequence goes on along the minus strand of NZ_JBWKYF010000059.1, from coordinate 35,886 downwards.
GCCAGGCGGCAGCCCAGGCCAGGCCGTCGTCGCGCAGCGCGGCGTCGCGCAGCGTGAGCTCGACGAACGGCGTGCGCGAAAGGGGCGGCGAGGGCAAGCCGGCGTCCTTCAGGACGCCAGTGCCGCTGAGCCAGAACGAATTGATCGGCGGCACGCCGCGCGCGGTGCGCTCGTCGTTCACGCGCTGCGTGTACAGCAGCATCTGCATCTCGTTCTGCAGCCGGCGCAGCGGCCGCGAGGCATCGCCCAGCGGCGACCACTGCGAAATGGGGTACCCCACCGCGCGGTCGATGGAGGCCGTGGCCAGCCCGTCGAAGATGGGCGCGCGCGCGAGCCAGCGGCCCGGCGTGTCGGAGGGGTGCAGCGCGATGCCGTCTTCCTCGAAGAACGGCTGCGCCACGGCCAGCAGGGCCATCGATTCGGCGGCGTCGATCTCGATGCCGCTCGGGTCGCCCAGCGCCACGTCGTCGATACCGACCTGCCAGTTGCACAGCGTCACCAGGCCCCAGGCCTCGGGGGCACCGGGCGCGGCCAGGCCGGTCTTGCGGGCTTCGAGAGCGGCCCAGGGAATGCAGCCGTCGTCGGCGGGGGGCAGGCCGAGCGCGCGGGCCAGCGCGCGTTCGTGCGGCGGGGAGCGGGTGCTGTCGTCCTGCGTGTCGGTGTCGGCGAGCGTCAGGCGCAGCAGCAGGGTTTCGAGGTTCGGCAGCCGCAGGGTCGCGAGCGCCGCGCGGCAAGCCGGGGAACCGCGGCCGGCAAAGGGAATCAACAGATGACGTGGGAGAGGTTCGGCCATTTCCCTATTGTCCGGGATGCCACAATTCCACCGTATGACCTACCCCCTCGCTTCTCACCCCGAGTATTTGCCGCCCCCCGCGGGTGCGCCCATGCCCCTTGAGGCCACGGGGCGAGGCCGCTGATGCGATTCCCCTACGAACTGCAGCTCGGCTGGCGCTACACGCGCGCAGGCCGTGCCACGCGACGCAACGGCTTCATCTCCTTCATCTCCGGCGTGTCGATGCTCGGCATTGCCCTGGGCGTGGCGGCGCTGATCATCGTGCTCAGCGTGATGAACGGCTTCCAGAAGGAAGTGCGCGACCGCATGCTCAGCGTGGTGTCGCACATCGAGATTTTCTCGCGCGACGGCCAGGCCCTGCAGGACATCGACGCCATCATGGCCGACGCCCGCAAGAACCCCGAGGTGATCGGCGCGGCGCCGTTCATCAACACGCAGGCGCTGATCGCGCGCGGCGAAGACATGAAGGGCGCCATCGTGCGCGGCATCGACCCCGCGCTGGAACCCGAGGTCACCGACACCGGCGGCATCGCCAAGGGAGGCACCTTCGACAAGCTGGTGCCGGGCGAGTTCGGCATCGTGCTGGGCATCGAGCTGGCGCGCTCCATGTTCGTGCAGCCCGGCGACCAGGTCACGCTGGTGGCGCCGGGCGGACAGGTCACGCCGGCCGGCGTGGTGCCGCGCCTGAAGCAGTTCACCGTGGTCGGCGTGTTCGACTCGGGCCACTACGAGTACGACTCGGCGCTGGCGATGGTGCACGAGAAAGACGCCGCCAAGGTGTTCCGCCTCGAAGGCCCGACCGGCATCCGCCTCAAGCTGAAAGATCTGCACGAGGCGCGCGAGGTGGCCGACCAGCTCGCCGTCACGCTGCCGGGCCAGTTCCTCATCCGCGACTGGACGCGCCAGAACAAGACCTGGTTCGCGGCCGTGCAGGTCGAGAAACGCATGATGTTCATCATCCTCACGCTGATCGTCGCGGTGGCGGCCTTCAACCTCGTCTCGACGCTGGTGATGACCGTGACCGACAAGCGCGCCGACATCGCCATCCTGCGCACGCTGGGCAGCTCGCCGCGCAGCATCATGGCCATCTTCGTGGTGCAGGGTGCCATGGTGGGCGTGATCGGCACCGTGGGCGGCCTGCTGCTGGGCCTGGGCATTGCCTACAACATCGACGTGATCGTGCCCTTCCTGGAGCAGCTGTTCCACGCGAGCTTCCTGCCCAAGGACATCTACCTGATCAGCAAGATGCCGAGCGACCCGCAGCAAAGCGACATCATGCCGATCGCGATCATTTCCCTCATCCTGGCCTTCCTGGCCACGCTGTATCCGAGCTGGCGCGCCAGCCGCGTCAATCCCGCCGAGGCCCTGCGCTATGAGTGATGTTGTTCTCAAGGCCCGCGGCCTCACCAAGCGCTTCCACGAAGGCCGCATCGACCTCACCGTGCTGCACGGTGTCGACCTCGACGTGCACGCCGGCGAAACGCTGGCCATCGTCGGCGCGTCGGGCTCTGGCAAGAGCACGCTGCTGCACCTGATGGGCGGGCTCGACGCACCCACCGCGGGCAAGGTCGAACTGCTCGGCAAGGACATCGCGCACGCCGACGCTGCCGAGCAGGGCCGCTTGCGCAACCACCACCTGGGCTTCGTCTACCAGTTCCATCACCTGCTGCCCGAGTTCAGCGCGCTCGACAACGTCGCGATGCCGCTGAAGATCCGCCGCGTCGAGGCCGGCGAAGCGGCGCAGGCCGCGGCCAAGATCCTCGCCAGCGTGGGCCTGGGCGAACGCCTGCACCACCGGCCGGCCGAGCTGTCGGGCGGCGAGCGCCAGCGCGTGGCGATCGCGCGCGCGCTGGTCACGCAGCCGGCCTGCGTGCTGGCCGACGAGCCCACCGGCAACCTCGACCGCAGCACGGCCGACGCCGTGTTCGCGCTGATGCTCGACCTCGCGCACCGGCACCGCACGGCCTTCGTGATGGTCACGCACGACCAGGACCTGGCCAAGCGCTGCGACCGCGTGCTGCAGCTGGTGGCGGGGCGGCTGGCGGGCTGAGCGTCGGTCAGCCGCTCGAGGGGCGTCCTCGGGCTTCCTGCGGCACACGGGATGCGCGCCACGCGCCGGGGCGCAGGAAGGTCTGACGTTGCAACGAGACCGTCACACGCCGGTGACAGCATGCAAGTTTCCCGACTGGCGTGCGCTCCTTGCAGACTCGACTTTTCTCCCTGCCATGGCTTTCGCATCCTCACGGCGGGCGTGACGATGCGCGCGGCATCGTTGCGCCGCGAGGGTGAGCGAGGTGCACCCTGGGTTCGCGGGCGCTACAGGCCGCAGCGTCGCACTCTGCGCGCTCGCGCTGTCGTGGCTGGCCGGCACGGCCTGGGCGAGCGACGGGCCTGCATCGCCGCTGCGTGAGGGCGAGGCCCCGGCCGGCGCGGTTCCAGGCACGGGTGACGCCGCACTGGCGTTCGACATTCCCTCGCTTCCCCTGGCCGATGCGCTCAAGCGCTATGCCGCCGTCACGCGGCAGCCTGCACTCTTTCGCAGCGAAATCCTGGCCGGGCTGACGTCCTCCGCGGTGCGCGGGCTTTACGTCCCCGACACCGCGCTTGAACTGTTGCTGGAGGGCACGGGCCTGGTGGCCGAAAAGGTCCGCACGGGTTCGGCCGTCACGCTCGCGCTGAGGCCGGCGCAGGCCCGGGCGGAAGCCCCGCGCGCGGCCAGCCTTGGAAGCCTGGCGGGCTACCCCAGCCTGCTGCAGGCGCGGGTCTGGGAAGCGTTGTGCGGCAATGTGCGCACGCGGCCGGGAACGTACCGGTCCTTGCTGCGCTTCGAGGTGGACGAGGGGGGCCAGCTTCGCCGGCCGCGCCTGCTCGGCCTGACCGGCGACGCGGCCCGCGACGCCGAGATGCTGGAGGTTCTGCGGGGCGTGCGCCTCGCGCATGCGCCGCCGCCGGACCTGCCGCAGCCTTTGACGCTGCTCATCCTGCCCACCGATGCGCGCGGCGGAACGCGCTGCCGCGCGGCGGCCGGCCGCTCGCCGTCCTGACCTGTCCATGGCCGAAGACGTCCGCCCCGTGCTCATGGACTACCTGTCCAGGCACTACGACGCCCTCAAGCGCCAGCTGGGCCGCGCGTTGCGCAATGCAGACCTGGCCGAGGACGCGCTGCACGACACCTGGCTGCGCGTGAACGACCAGGGCGGAAGTGAGGCAGGGCCGATCCAGCGGCCGGGCGGCTATCTCGTGCGCATGGCGTTCAACATTGCGCTGGACATCCAGCGTCGCCAGAGCCGCAACCTGCCTTTCGAAGAAATCGATGCGTTGATGGAACTGGCCGATACGGCGCCGGGACCCGCGCGGATCGCCGAGGCGCGTTCGCAGCTGGACGCCGTGATCAAGCTGCTGGACCGCATGCCGGCGCGGCGGCGCGAGGTCGTCGTGCTGGTGCACATGGAGGGACTGACGCAGCCCGAAGTGGCCCGGCGCCTGGGCATTTCCCTGCGCACCGTCGAATACGAACTCAAGCATGCGCACGATTACCTGAGTGCCCGGATGGCCCATGACAAAAAATAGTTGCGGGATCGGCGCGGCCCGTTCGTCGTACGGAGTGAAGAATCGAATCACCCTGGCGCTCGCAGCGGGCCGAGGCCCCAAAGAAGGGCCACGGCCGTGATGCACGACCCCCTGACGGCGCCGGTCGACGATTCCGCCCTCGCGGCCGACACGACGCGGCACGAGGCCTGGGAGTGGCTGCGGCTGCTTCATTCGGGGGCCGTCAAGCCGCAGGACGCCCAGCGCTTCAAGCACTGGCTGGCGCACAGCCCGGCGCACGCGGCTGTCTTCAAGGAGGCCAGGGCGCAATGGGCCGTGCTCGGTCAGGCCTCTGCCGGCGTGCTTCGCACCAATGCCGATGCGGCGGCGTTTCATGCGCGCCACCGGCCCCGACCGGTGCTCGCGCGCCGCGCTTTCCTCGGTGCGGCAGCGGGCGCGGCGGCCATGGCCGGTGTCGCGGGCGTGGCGGTGTTCCATCCGTCCGCGGGCTTGTGGCCCGCGCCGGCGGGATCGGGTGCCGACTACCGCACCGCCACCGGCGAGCAGCTGGAGGTGGGCCTCACCGAGCGGGTGCAGGTCACCCTGAACACCCAGACCCGTATCCGGCGCCGCACGGTGGACGGCCGGACGACCGGCGTCGACCTGCTCGAGGGCGAGGCCGCGTTCGATCTGTCGTCGGCCAGTGGCGCACGGCCCTTCGGCGTCGTGGCCGGGGTCGGCCGCAGCCTGGCCGAGTCGGGGCGTTTCGAGGTCCGCTACCTGGACGCCAAGGTGTGCGTGACCTGCATCGAAGGCGCGGTGCGCGTGGAGCATCCCGCGGGCGCGCGTGAGCTGCGCGCGCGCCAGCAGACGGTGTACGACGGCACGTCGGTGAGCAGCGTGGCGCTGGTCGGCGCCGCCAACCTGTCGGCCTGGCGCAAGGGCGAGCTGGTGTTCACGCAGGCCCGGTTGTCCGACGTGCTCGACGAGATCAACCGCTACCGGCGCGGTCGTGTGGTGCTGATGAACACGGCCGCGCGCAGCCGCTTGGTCACCGGGAGCTTCTACATCGCATCGCTCGACCTGGCGCTGGTGCAGCTGCAGCATGCCTTCGATCTCGACGCCCGTTCATTGCCGGGCGGATTGACGGTTCTCAGCTGAATCGGACGGCCGTGGTGCACGGCCTGAAAAATAAGTTGCGGGGTCGTGGGGCGCCCGTTCGTCGTAGTGCATCGACTCAACTTTCCGGCGGAAACGACTCATGAGCACACGCGGGCCCCTCACACCGATCCACGCAACGAAGGCGCACAACCGGCGGCAGGCGCGGCGCTTTCGCATGGCGCCGATCGCGCGCGCCATTGCCATGACGCTGGCGGCCAACGGCGCACTGGTGCTCGATGCCCAGGCCCAGCAGGCCTTCAGCGGCGCCTGGTTCGCCAACAAGAGCGCGGTGCAGAACACCGCCTCGGCGACGGGCCGCCTGCCCAACGGCATGCCGGCATCGATGCTGACCAACCCGCTGGAGCAACGCAAGGCCGGCGAACAGTTGCAGCGCTCCATGGGCAACCTGAACATGGCGGCGCGTTCCATTGCCGCGCAACAGGCGGCGCAGGCGGCCGCACGCGAGGCTGCATCGAACGGGGGCTCGGACATCCCCGACGGCCTGGCCGACGGCGGGCTCAAGGTCGACACCCACAGCCTCACCGCAGGTTGGCTCAATGCCAGGGCGCCGGTGCAGACGGCGGCGGGCGGCCGCACCGTGGTCGGCATCGAGCAGACCGGCGACAAGGCGATCCTGAACTGGGAGAGCTTCAACGTCGGGAAGCACACCACGGTGCAGTTCGATCAGAAGGGCGGCGCCAAGCCCGACGGCACCAATGCATGGATCGCGCTGAACCGTATCAACGATCCGAGCGGCCGCCCCAGCCAGATTGCCGGGCAGATCAAGGCCGACGGCTCGGTGTACCTCATCAACCGCAACGGCATCGTCTTCACGGGGTCGAGCCAGGTGGACACGCGCTCGCTGGTGGCATCGAGCCTTTCGCTGTCGGACAAGCAGTTCAAGCTGGGCATCAACAACCCGCAGGTGCTCTCCAACCAGGGCAACGATTTCCCGATTCCGCAGTTCGGCGAATTCACCTCCGCACGGCCCGAGATCTATGGCGACAACGGCTTCAAGGCCGGCACCGGCGGCGCGCCCGACCGCATGGGCAACGTGGACCGCTTCGATCCCGGCGCGGCACCCGGCGCGGTGCGGGTCGACGCCGGCGCGCAGCTGTCGGCGAGCAGCGGCGGCAAGGTCATGCTGTTCGCGCCCAAGGTGCAGAACGCGGGCCGCATCTCGGCGCCCGACGGCCAGGTCATCCTGGCGGCCGGCGAAAACATCTACCTGAAGACGCCGTCCGCGCAGGACCCGAACGCGCCCCGCGGCCTGGATGTGAACGCGTCGGCCGTGCCCGGCTGGGCCTTCACCGGCGGCCAGGTGCTGGGCGCACTCAACCTGTCGCCGGTCTATGCCGACGCCAACTTCGTTGCCGGTCTGCGCGATGTCGTCATGCCCGAGATGGCCGCGCGCGCCAAGGCCGTCGGTTACGAGGTGGTCAACACCGGCACCGTGCAGGCTGAGCGCGGCAATATCACGCTGCAGGCGCAGGACGTGCGCCAGTCCGGCGTGCTGAACGCCACGACGGCGTTGAACAACCGCAATGGCTCGATCCTGATGCGCGCGTGGGGCCTGGGTACCCACATGTACGCGGACGGCGTGAACGATTTCATCAACTGGTCGGCCGGCACGCTGACGCTGGGCGAAGGCAGCATCTCGCAGGTCCTGCCCGACGCCTCGGACACCAGCGAGATCGAGGCCTCTGCGCTCGCCACGCGCTACCAGCCCGGCCGGGTGAGCCTGTACGGGCAACTGATCGACGTGCGGGCGAGGGCCGGCGTGCTGGTGCCGGCGGGAACGATCAAGGTCGAATCGGCGGTCAACCCGCTGTTCACGCAGCTTCAGTTTTACAAGCCCGGCAGCCGGGGCGACGCGAGCCGCATCTACGTGGACGGCGAGGCGTTCCTGAGCGTGGCCGGCCTGCAGGGCATGCGCGTGGACATGTCGCGCAACTTCATCGAGGCCGAGATGCGCATCAACGAACTGCGCGACTCGCCGCTGCAGCTCGACGCCTGGATTCGCGGCAAGAAAGTGATCGTCGACCGGCGCGTGAACGGCGTGTTCAGGGACGGTCCGATGGCGGGCGTGCAGTGGGTGCTCGGCCCCGACGGCGTCACCTACATTCCCGGCGCCTGGGTGGGAACGCCGCTGGGCGACGTGACCGGCTGGGTCGGCGTGGGCAAGACCGACCTGCGCGAACTCTCGGCCGACGCGGGCCGCATCGAACTGCGCGCCGGGGGCTCGGTGATCACGCGCGCCGGCTCGATGCTCGACGTGTCCGGCGGCTCGGTGCGCTACACCGACGGCATGAACACGGCGACCAAGCTCATGGGCGCCGACGGCCGCATCCACACGATGGACCGGGCCATGTCCGACACCGGCTACACCGGCATCGCGGGCGAGTTCACGAAAGAGCATCTGCGCTGGGGTGTGAAGACCACCTGGCGCACGCCGCTCATCGGCGCCGACTACAAGGAAGCAGGCTATACCGAAGGGCGCAAGGCCGGCGCGGTGCAGATCCATGCGGGCGACGCCATGGTGCTCGAGGGCGACATGCTGGGCGGCGTGGTGGTGGGCGAGCGCCAGTCGCAGAACCCGGGTGGGAACAAGGGTGGGCGACTGGAGTTGGGCGAGAACACGCCGGACGGCCGGCCCTGGTCGCCGGGCACCATCGTTGTCACGCACGACCCGAAGCGCCTCGCGCAGGACTTCGAAGCCAGGACCAAACTCGGCGACGACTTCTACGTGCAGCTCAAGCCCGACGAACAGAAGTCGCGCAAGCTCACTTTCCTTTCGGACGACATGCTCAGCGATTCGGGCATGGGCACCATCGTGCTGAACACCATCAACGGCGACTTCGAGCTGGCAAGCGGCGCCGCGGTCACCCTGTCGCCGGGCGCGTCGCTGTTCGTGGCGGGTACGGAAGGCTCGACGAACGACATCCGCATCCACGGCCAGATCCGCGCCCCCGGCGGGCAGATCAGCCTGTCCTCGGCCAACGGCTTGCTCGAAGTGGGCGAGCACGGCCGGCTGGACGCCAGCGGGCAGTGGATCAACACTTGGCGCGACGGCGCGTTGCGCGGCGCCTGGGCCGTGGATGGCGGGGCCATCACGGTCAACGTCGGAAAGATCTCGGCCCACAAGGCGGCCGTGTTCGATGTGTCGGGTGGCGGCCGTACGGACCTCGGCAAGAAGCGTTTGCCGACGCTGCGCGTGGGCGATGCGGGCGCGATCTCGCTGACCGGCGTGACACCCGACCTGGACCTGGGCGCGCTGAACCTGCGCGCCCAGGCTGCGGGCTCGGCGGGCAGCCTGTCGCTGGCAACCGCTTCATCCGTGCAGGTCGGCGGCGTTGCGCCCGCAGTGCAGCCGGGCGATACCGCCGCATCAGCGGATGCAGCAGCAGCAGCAGCTGCTGCTGTCGTGCTGCCCGCCACGCTCTTCGGAGAGCGCGGCTTCGGCAAGGTCTCGGTCTCGGTGCGCGGCGAAGGCAAGGGCATCACGCTGCCTGAGGACGCAGCGGTGTCGCAGCAGGCCACCAGCATTGACCTGGGCAGCTTCGCCTGGCGCGATCTGCCCAGCGGGCGCAACCTGGCCGACGTGGCGCCGCTGGGCGTGCTGCGACCCGAAGAGCGTGCGGCGCGAGACCCCGCATCGCTGCGGCTCGGCACGGAAAACGGTCCGATCCGGATGGCGCGCGGCGCCACGGTGCGCACCGACACCGGCGGCAGCCTGTCGCTCAGCGCCGGCGGCGACCTGGGCGTGCTCACGGTGGCGGGCCGACTCGACGCGCCGGCCGGGCGCATCGGCCTGAACGGCCGCACGGTCGCCCTCGAAGCCGGCGGCGAACTGCTGGCGCGCGGCGTGCCGCTGATCCACGTCGACAGCACCGGCCGCCGCGTGGGCGAGGTGCGCGACGGCGGCACGGTGACGGTCCAGGCGGGCGAACTGCGGCTCGAGAAAGACGCACTCATCGACGTCTCGGGCGCCACCGGCACGATCGACGATGTCGCCGATGCCGGCCCCTCGGGCACCCGCGTGCCCCGGCCCGCGCAGGCGATCCAGCTGGACAGCAACGGCGGCCTGATCGAGATCACGGGCGCGGGCCTGATCGAAAGCACGATGCGGGGCACGGCCGGCGGACCTGGCGGCATCGGCGGGCGCATCCGCCTGAACATGACCGCGTCGTCCGGCCTGAACGGCTCGCCGCTGGAGCAGCTCGCGCGCGCACTGCCCGACCCCGATTGCTACGGCTTCCGCGTGGACGGCGCGTGCAGCGACTGGAAGCAGGGCCTGGACTTCGACTGGGCGCCCGGCCTTCGCGAATGGGGCTACGACATCGCCGGCCCGATGGTGCTGCCGTCGTCGCTGGCCGCGGCGCTGGCGGACACCAAGGAACTGGTGGTGTCCGACCGGTTGCCATTGCCATTGCCCGGCCCCTCCAGCCCGCTCGATCCGGCGCAGTTCGGATTGTCCGCGCAAACGCTGGACAACTTCCGCGACATCTTCTTTTCGGGCGGCGAGCTGCTGCGCGACCTGCTCGACAAGCCCGGCCGCCAGTTCGCGCTGACGGTGCGTCCGCAGGCGTTCAAGGACGGCGGCTTTGCCGACCTCTCGCTGGTGAATGCAACGCAAGGCGCGATCCGGCTGGACAACGCGCACCTCGCGCTCGGTCGCTCGATCTCGCTGCAGGGGCCGATCGTCGGGCACGCGGCCTCGTCGTCGTCGCTGCGCGCGCCGCACATCGTGCTGTCGGCCGTGCCCGAGGCGTCGCGGGCTCCGTCGGCAGCATCCGCCGCGGCAACGGGCCAGCTCACCCTGGCCGGTTCGCTGATCGACATCACGACCTCGGAGAACGAGGGCCAGTTCCAGACCGGTGCCGTGCGCATCGGCGGCTTCGGACGCACAGTGCTCGAAGCCGGCGAGATCCGCATGGGGGGCGCGCTGCCCACGCAGATCACCGAAGAAACGAAGCTGCAGGTCAACCTGGACGTCGACGGCCACCTCGTGCTGCGGGCCGGCCAGGTCTACCCGACGACCGCGATGACCGGCGTGGTCCGCGCGGGCGATTCGATCACCGTCGAGCGCGAAGGCGATGCCGACGGCGCGCCGTTGTCGGCCGGCGGCAGCCTGCGCCTGCAAGCGCCGGTGATCGCGCAGAACGGCGTGCTGCGCGCGCCCTTCGGCCAGATCGAACTGGATGCGGGCGAACGCCTGTCGCTGGGCGCGGGCAGCCTCACGTCGGTGTCGGGCGCCGGGGTCACCGTGCCCTTCGGCACGTTGTCCAACAACGAACATTGGCACGACCCGACCCAGGGCGTCGACGTCGCCAATCCGTCGCGCGGCTCCCTGGTTGCGCCGCCCGAGAAGCGCATCACCATGAAGTCGCCCGACGTGGCACTGGCACGCGGCGCGGTGGTGGACATCGCGGGCGGCGGCGACCTGCATGCCTCCGAATTCGTGCCGGGCCCGGGCGGCTCGCACGACGTGCTGGCCATGCCGGGCATGTACGCGATCCTGCCCGGCCAAGCCGGTGCGGCACCTGTGGCTGCCGGCGCGGGCGCGGGCGCTGGCGCGGCGGGGCAGCGCGTCTGGCTCGCCGGCGGCCCCGGGCTGGCGGCCGGCTGGTACCAGTTGTTGCCCGCGCGCTTTGCGCTGTTGCCCGGCGCCTTCGCGGTGCAGGCCACGGGCAAGGCATGGGGCGGCGCACGGGCGCCTGCCACCCGCGCGCCGGACGGCAGCCTGGTCATGCAGGGCCGGGCCGGCGATACCCATGGCGGCCGGCAGGACGCGCGGACCACGGCCTGGCGCGTGATGTCCGGCGGCACGCTGCGCCGCTATTCCGAATACAACGAGGCCACGGCCAACGACTTCTTTTCGTCCGAAGCCTTCAAGCTCACGCAGTACCGTCTCACTGGCCAGGACGTCGTCACGCCCCGCCTGCCGCGCGACGGCGGCGCGGTCGTGTTCGACGCGCAGCGACGCCTGGTGCTGGACGGCACGCTGCGCTCGGCACCCGATGCGGGCGGGCGCGGCGGGCTGGTCGACATTGCTGGCAAGAAAATTGCCATCGTCGGCAGCGGGCAGGACACCGCCAGCCTGCAGGCCGACGGCTACCTCGTCATCGATTCGGCGAGCCTGTCGAACTTCGGCGCGGGCAGCCTGCTGGTGGGCGGAAAGCGCCAGGGCAATGCACTCGGCCTGGAGCTCGACGTGACCGCGACCGACATCGTCGTGCGCAACAACGAAGGCTCCGAACTCTTCGGTCCCGAAATCATCCTGGCGGCCAGCGACCAGGTCGCCATCGAGGGCGCAAGCCGCGTCAGCGCACGGGGCGCCGGCGGCCGGGGCTCGGGCAACCTGGTCATGAAGCCGAGAGTGGCGGCGGTCTACACCGACCCGGACGGCAACCTGGACGACAACTCCGACGGCGTGATCGACGCCAAGGACGCCATGGACGATGTGCTGACCACGCCCGCCAAAGACTGGGGCGCGCTGGTCCGCGTGACCACGGGCGATGCAGCCAAGGTCATTCGCCAGGGCGTGGACACCTCGCGCGGCGGGCTGGTCTCGATCGGTGCCGGTGCCGTCGTCGACGGCGGCGCGGCCTTGCTCATCGACGCGACGCGCACGACGGAGCTGGCCGCCTCGGCGCAGATCGCCGGCACCGACCTGTCGGTGGCGGCCGGCCGCATCGGCTTCGGCGGCGGCACCGAAGGCATGGTGTTGGACAGCGGCGCGCTCGCGCAACTGGCCCACTCGACACGGCTGACGCTGCGCAGCTACACCGGCTTCGACTTCTACGGCTCGCTCGACCTGGGCGCGGCCGGCCTCAAGGCGCTGACCTTCGATGGCGCCGCGTTCGTCGGGCGCGGCGCGGGCGATGTGGTCATCAAGGGCGAGAGCATCGCGCTCATCAACAGCGGCGGCGCGAACGTGCCGGCCGGCGCAGGTGTGGGTGGCTTCACCCTCGACGCCGCCACGCTCGTGCTGGGCGCGGGCCAGAAGACGTTCTCGGGCTTCGGCGCCGTGACGCTGGCCGGCCGCGATGCCATCGTCGGCGAAGGCGCGGGCGGCATCGACACCGGCGCCGCGCCGCTCACGCTGCGCACGCCGCTGCTCACCGGACGCGGCGGCGCGGCGCAGTCCATTGCCACGGGCGGCGCCTTGCAGGTCGTGGCATCGCCGGAAGGCACGGCCGCACCGTTCGACCTGCAGGAAAGCCTGGGCCTGCGGCTGGACCTCACTGGCCGCAGCATCGCCTTCGGCGGCCGGGCGGTCGCGCGGGGCGGCAGCATCGACATGACGGCCACCGGCGGCAGCCTGGTCGTGACGCAGGGCGCGCTGATCGACGTGGGCGGCTCGGCCCAGCAGTTCTTCGACGTGGCCGAGCACGCGGATGCGGGGCGCATCACCTTGTCTGCGGCGGGCGGCGACGTGCGGCTGGACGCCGGCAGCCGGCTTCATCTGGCCGCGCACCCGGACGGCGGCGACGCCGGCACGCTGAGCCTGGCGGCATCGCAGGGCGGCACGGTGGTGCTCGACGGCCTGATCGCTGCGCAGGCCAGCCGCACCGGTGGCAAGGCCGGCAGTTTCTCGCTCGACATCGAGGCGCTGCCCGACTTCGCCGGCTTCAGCCAACGGCTGAACGACGCGGGCTTCAACCGGTCGCGCCAGTTCCGCATCCGCCAGGGCGACGTGGCGCTGGGCGGCTTCACGCAGGTGGAAGACTTCGGCCTCACGGCGGACCGGGGCCGCATCGACATCACCGGCACGGTGGATGCGCGCTCGGCCTACGGCGGCGCCATCCGCATCACGGCCGGCAACGGCGTGGCGATGCAGCCCGGCGCGCAGCTGCTCGCCGGTGCGACCGGCCGCCTCGGCAACGGCCGCGTCACGCTCGAAGCGGCCGGCGGGCAGCTGAACCTCGTGGGTGGCCTGATCGACGTGGCCGGCAACGAAGGCGGCAAGGTGCGCCTGCGCGCGCAACAGAACGCGGCGCATGACGACCTCGCGGTGACCGCACTGCGCACCACCGTCACCGGCGCGCGCTCGGCGGTGCTCGAGGGCGTCAGCACCTACGACGTGAAGGACTACGACGGTGCCACGGTCGATTCGGTCAAGGCCGACGCCATCGCGCATGCCGCGCGTTTTCGCGGTGCATCGGGCGCGGTGGCCGCACGGCTGGGCACGGCGCTGGACGTCATGCCGGGCATCGAGATCCGCAGCGCGGGCGATCTTGCGCTGAACAGCGACTGGAACCTGTACAGCGATTTCCCGAATGCGCGCGAAGGCACATTGACCTTGCGCGCGGGCGGCAACCTGGCCATCAACGGCCACCTGAGCGACGGCTTCGACGCGGCGGACCGCAGCGGCCTGTTGCAGGCGGGCCCTTCGTGGAACCTGCGGCTGGTGGCGGGCGGGGAGCTGGCCTCGGCCGATGCCATGGCGCTGCGGCCCCTCGTCGCGCAGACCGCGGGCAAGGGCTCGATCACCGTGGGCACGGCCAACACCGCCGTACCGACGGACGACAACCCGGCGCCCGACAACGGCGCAGGCAAGCTCGTGCGCACCGGCACGGGCGATCTCGAGGTGCGCGCGGGCCGCGACCTTCGCCTGGCGCACAAGGAATCGGTGATCTACACCGCCGGGCGCAAGGACACGACGATGTGGAGCGACTTCTCCACCGCCAACCGCAACGCGAGCTACGGCGTGGAAGGCGGCAACCTCGTCATCGGTGCACTGGGCAGCATCGAGGCCATGCCCTCGGGCCAGCATTTCACCGAGTGGCTCAACCGCCAGGGCACGCTCAACGCCGAGCGCTTCTTCGGCGAGTACACCAACGGCGAGAACGCCATGCATCCGGACGGCACCTACGGCCCCGTCATCCACGCGCCGGAGCAATCGAGCTGGTGGATCGACTACGCGCGCTTCCAGCAGGGCGTGGGCGCACTGGGCGGCGGCAACGTCACCGTGGACGCGGGCGGCGACCTGCGCAACCTGCTGGTCGCCTTGCCGACCCACATGCGCATGCGCGGCGGCCGTTCCGCCAGCGAGGCGATGACCATGGAAATGCGCAATGGCGGTGCCATGACGGTGCAGGCCGGCGGTGCGATCCGCGGCGGCCAGTACTACGTGGCGCGCGGCGCCGGCGACATCCGTGCCGGCGAGACGGCGGTCGGCCACACGGTGGTGCTGACCCGCGACGACAGTGCCGGCGGCTTCACGAAGACGAACTACACCGTGGCCCCGGTGCTCGCGCTGGGCGATGCCACGCTGAGCCTGCGCACGGCGGGCGACCTGCGCCTGCAGACCGTGATCGATCCGCTGCTGGTGACGTACGGCGAAGGCCTGCGCAACGACGGCCAGGTGCTGAACTACGGCGCCTACATGAGCGGCTACACCGATCGCAGCGCGCTGCGGCTGGTGTCGACCGGCGGCAACATCACCTTCGTGAACCGCGCGACGTTCATCTTCCGCGACCTGCTGCTCAACAGCTTCGACACCGACACGCTGGTGGGCTTCGGCGGCAACCGCTATCCGGCGCGGTTCTCGGCGGCCGCTTTGAACGGCGGCATCGCCATCGACGGGCCGCTGCACGTGCTGCCGGGCACCACCAACGACGTGAGGCTGGTGGCGAAGAGCGACATCCGCTTCGACGCGCCGCTGCTCATGGCCTATGCCACGCCCGCGATGATGCCCTCGGGCTACATGCCGGCCGGCGCGGGCTCGCCGGTCAGTCAGATGAACATGGAGGACATGCTCGACAACCTGATCGGCCCGGCCTCGTCCACCTTCATCAACACCGCATACCTGCGCAGCGTCCACAACCCCGAGGTGCTGCCGCTGGCCAACGACTTCGAGCCCAGCCGCATCTATGCATCGCGGGGCTCCATCGTCGGACTCGACGTGAAGGCAAGCGAGCAGACCTGGGTGCGCGCGGGCACCGACATCCGCGGCCTTCGCCTGGCCGGGCGCAACCTGCGCGGCTCCGACGTCACGCTGCTGGAAGCGGGCAACGACATCCTGGCGATGGAAGGCGTGCTGCGCCTGGACCGCGACAACGAATTCCCGGTCGGCCTGACGGGCAACATCGAACTGCAGGGCCCGGGAGCCCTGGTGCTCGCCGCCGGCCGCGACCTGTACGCGGACAACCTGCAGGTGCAGACGCTGGGCAACCAGCGCTACGACAGGGACAACCGCGCGCGGCCCGAGTCACAGGTCAAGGGGTTGCCGGCGCAGGGCGCCACGATCACCGCCATGGCCGGGCTGAACCGCGCAGTGGGCTACGAGGCGTTCACGCGCGCCTACCTCGATCCCGCGGCCGTCGCGTCCATGCCCGACCACCTGAAGGCCAGCGGCGCCGACGGCACGGTGCTGCCCATCTACCTGACGGACCAGCTCGAAGCGCGCGAAGGCGGACAGGAAAAGACCGTGCGCCGGGGGCTGGTGTCGTACATGAAGGACATGACCGGCGAGACGCTGGCACCGCTGGACGCGTGGACGCGCTTCCAGCAATTGCCTGCACTCGCGCAGCAGCAGTTCCTGCGGCAGATCTTCCTCATCGAACTGCGGGAAGCGGGGCGTGACCAGAACGAACCGGGCACCGGCGGGCTGCCGCGCAACGGCGGCTACAACCGCGGCTACTCGGCCATCAAGACGCTGTTCCCGGGCGACGACTGGAAGGGCGACGTGGCGGCCAACAAGCTCATGCTGCGCACGATGGCCGGCGGCGACATCGACGTGCTCACGCCCGGCGGGGGCCTGCAGGTGGCGGCGCTGGGCGCCACGGTGCCGGCCGGCTATGGCCTGGTGACGCTGGCCTCGGGGCACATCGGCATCTTCGCGAAGGACGACGTGACGGTGAACCAGTCGCGCATCCTGTCCTTCGTGCCCGAGGTCACGAAGGAGGGCAGCGACCAGATCATCTGGGCCACCGTCGGCGACATCGACGCCGGGCGCGGCGCCAAGACCTTGCGCGTGCCATCGGCGCCCGAGGTGTCCACCGACCTGGACGGCGTGACGGTGATCCGCGAGAAGTCGGACATGAGCGGCAGCGGCATCGGCACTGTGGGCGACGGCGACGTCGACCTGGTCGCGCCGCGCGGCACCGTGAACGCCGGCGATGCGGGCTTGCGCGTGGCGGGCAACCTGAACATTGCGGCGCTGCAGGTGCTCAACGCGGACAACATCCAGGTCAAGGGCGAGACCAAGGGCCTGCCGGTGATCGCGTCGGTGAACATCGGCGCGCTCACCAACGCGAGCGCTGCCGCTGCGCAGGCGACGGCCGCGGCGCAGGACGCGGTGCAGCGCGAGCGCGCGGCCGCGCGGCAGGCGCTGGCGTCGGTCTTCACGGTGCGCGTGCTCGGCTTCGGCAACGAGCCCGCACAAGAGGGGCGCGACGCGCCGGCGCCGCGGTCGGGACTGCAATCCGGGGCGCAGGTCGACTACGACCCGAAGAACCCCGTGCAAGTGGTGGGCATGGGCCGCAAGATCGACCCCAGGCACTGGGCCGCCCTGAGCAGCGACGAGCGTCGTCGCCTGCAGCAGGACCGCTAGGCGGGCAGGGGCGGCATGTCATGGCACCCAGTGTCCTTTGCGAACAGGAAGCACCGGCGCGCGACGAGGCGGCCGATGCGCTGCGGGACGAAGCGCAGCGTCGCCTGGCGCTGCAGGTTTTTCTCTGCGCCAACTACGAAGGGTTGCGGCGCAAGCTGACCCGCCATCTCGGGTGCGCCGAGATGGCCAGCGAATGCCTGCACGATGCCTGGCTGCGGCTGGGCCACCTGCGGGTGGGCGCGCCCGTGGAAAACCCCAGCGCCTACGTCTATCGCGTGGCCTGCAACCTGGCCATGGACCGGTTGCGCAGCGAGGGGGCATGGCGCTATGTGGACGACCCGCACACCGCCGTCGAGTCGGCCATCGACCACGCGCCCGGGCCCGAGGACATGGCCGAAGTGCGCGCCGAAGTTGGTTCGGTCGACCGCGCGATGCAGGGCCTGCCGCGGCGTCACCGGGCGGTGCTCGAGGCCTTGCGCATCGAGGAGAAGACGCGCCAGGAGGTGGCCTCCCACTACGGGCTGTCGCTGCGCAACGTGGATACCGTCCTGCGCCAGGCGCTTGACCATTGCGGCGCGATGACGGGGCGCCCGGTGCTGGCCGGCGTCGGTACACCCCGAAGGGCCGTGGTGTCGCCCCGGATGGCCGCCTGAGCGGCACGTGGCACCGTGGCACCACGGTGCTGCTTGCCACGGCAGGCGCAATGTCACGAAACTGTGGGCTTGTTCGTCAAGACAGTTCAACCACAGGAGCTTTCTTCATGCAGCCCATGTTTTCAACACTGGAAACCGACGACGACACCCCGCCCGCGGCGACGGCCGAGCCGCGCAATTCGTACCTCGAGGAAAAGGCGTTCAAGTCGCGCACGCTGCTGATCTTCGGCAGCATCACCGACAGCGTGGCCGCCGACGTCACGCGCCGGCTCATCGCACTCGATGCCGACAGCGGCGACAAACCCATCGACATCCTCGTGAGCTCGCCCGGCGGGCACCTGGAGTCGGGCGATGCGATCCACGACGTGGTGCGCTTCATCAGCGCGCCGGTGCACATGATCGGCACTGGCTGGGTGGGCAGCGCGGCCACGCACCTGTTTCTCGCCGCGCCGCGCGAGCGCCGCGTGTGCCTGCCCAACACGCGCTTTTTGATCCACCAGCCCAGCGGCGGCGCGGGCGGGCAGGCGACCGACATCGCGATCCAGGCGCAGGAAATCATCAAGGCCCGCCAGCGCATCGCGCACGAGATCGCGCGCGAAACCGGCAAGCCCATCGACGTGGTGCTGGCCGACATCGAGCGCGACCGCTGGCTGTCGGCCACGGAGGCCGTCGAGTACGGGCTGGTCTCGCGCATCGTGCAGCGCAAGACCGAGTTGCGACCGGCCTGATCAGGCCTTGGGCTTGTAGGCGACGACGTCGATCTCGACCTTCGCATCGACCATGAGGCGCGCCTCGGTGGTCGAGCGCGCCGGCTTGTTTTCACCGAAGTAGCTCATGTAGACGCGGTTGAAGGCACCAAAGTCGCGCGCGTCGTGCAGCCAGACGGTGCTCTTGCACACGTCGTCGAGCGTGGCGCCGGCCAGCGCGAGCACGGTCTTCAGGTTCTCCATCACCTGGCGCGTCTGCACCTCGATGCCGCCGGCCACGATCTCGCCCTGCGCGTTGGCGGGCACCTGGCCCGACACGTAGACGAAATCGCCCGCGCGCACGGCGGGGGAGAAGGGGCGGGCCTGGCGGTCGGAAGCGATGGGCGGGGCGCCGAGGTATTCGAGGGGCATGGGAACTCCTGTGAGTGAGAGAGGTTGAGTGGGGCGGGTGAGGGCCGCAGTATCCGTCTGATTTGAAAGACTTTTTCAGAATAACCCCTCGACAAGGGTTAACACGGATGATTTGGCATGAAGTCTGCTTCAGAGTTCGGCCTAGAAAGAAAATTTCTTTCATAAATCAGTCCGCCCCATGAAGGAGTTCTCCATGTCTCACGCCGGTCTTGTCCAGCGCCTGCCTCGTCTGTCGAAGCGCAGCCTGCTGGGAGCTTCCCTGCTCGCGATGCTGTGTGCCGCACTGCCTCACCCCAGCGCCCACGCGCAGGGCCCGCGCAACTTCGCCACGCTGGCGATGGTGGCCGAGCCGCAGACGCTCGACCCGATGGCCTCCACGGCCGACCTGGTCGGAACCATCATGCAGCACGTGTACGAGACGCTGTACACCTTCGACGCCAAGTGGAACGTGGTGCCGATGCTGGCCGAGGGCATGCCCAAGATCTCGGCCGACGGCAAGACCTACGCCATCACGCTGCGCAAGGGCGTGGCGCTGCACAACGGGCGCGATCTCACGGCCGACGACGTGGTCGCCAGCCTGCAGCGCTGGATGGACCAGTCGCCGCGCGGCAAGGCCGTGGGCAAGGAAATCGAGAGCCTCAAGGCCAAGGGCCCGCTCGGCGTGGAGATCGTGCTGAAGGCGCCGTACGCGCCGCTGCTGTCGCAGCTCGCGCTGCCCAGCGGCATGGCGGCCATCATGGCCAAGGATTCCATCGCTTCGCCGCTGAAAGACTTCGTCGGCACCGGCCCCTACAAGTTCAAGGAGCGCCGCCCCGACCAGTTCGTGCTGCTCACGCGCTTCGACAAGTACGCGGCGCGCAAAGAGCCTGCGAGCGGCTACGGCGGCAAGCGCGAAGCCGCCATCGAAGAGCTGCGCTTCGTGCCCGTGCCCAACGCCAGCACGCGCGTCGAGGGCGCGCTGGCCGGCCAGTACGACTTCGCCGACCTGCTGCCGGTGGAAGCCCTGCCGCGCCTGGAGAAGGCCGGCGGCAAGACGCTGCCGATCATGACGCCGTCGTTCGGCTTCCCCTACCTCGTGCTCAACACCAAGGAAGGTGTGGCAGCGAGCCAGCCGGTGCGTCAGGCGATCCAGACCGCGCTGGGCCAGGGCGAAATGCTCGCGGCCGGCTTCGGCGACACGCGCTTCTTCGTGGCCGAGGCCAACCACTTCCCCAAGGGCTCACCGTTCTACTCGGCGGCCGGCGCCGACCACTACAACCAGCGCAACGCCACCAAGGCGAAAGACGCCGCGGCCAAGGCCGGCTACAAGGGCGAGCCGATCCGCGTGCTCACCAGCCGCCAGTACGACTTTCACTACAACATGTCGCTCCTGATGGCCGAGCAGCTCAAGCGCGCCGGCTTCAAGGTCGACCTCAACGTGGTCGACTGGGCCACGCTGGTGCAACGCCGCAACGACCCGAAGCTGTGGGACATCTACGTGACCCACTCGGGCCAGTTCCCCGAGCCCATGCTCTCGCCGCCGCAACTGGGTGACGGCGCGCCCGGCTGGTGGGATTCGCCCGCCAAGAAGGCTGCACTGAGCGCCTTCAACACCGAGAGCGATCCGGCCAAGCGCGGCGCGCTGTGGGGCAAGGTGCAGCAGGTGGTGTACGACGAAGTGCCCTACATCAACGTCGGCAAGTTCAACGGCCTCTCGGCCAAGAGCCCGGCGCTGGACAACTACCAGCCCGCGACCTGGCCGTTCTTCTGGAACGCGAAGATCAAGTAAGGCCGCAAGCACCGCCATGCCGTCGCGTCGTCAACTTCTGCAAGTCAGCGCACTGGCCTCCGGCCTCGGCGCCCTCGGACTCAAACCATCCATGGCCACTCCCGCTCAAGCCACCACTTCGGGCCCCGTGTACGCCTACGTCGGCACCTACAGCGACGGCGGCAAGCCGTGGCGCGGCGGACGCGGCCTGGGCGTGCACCAGTTCGTGGTGGACGGCGCGACCGGCGCGCTCAAGCCCATCCCTGGCGCGCCACCCGCCGTGGTCAGCGCGGGCAGCGAGGCGAAGCTGCGCAACCCTGCCTCGCTCGCGCGGCACCCGAGCCTGCCCATGCTCTACGCGGCCAACGAGTTCGAGGCCGGCTCCGTCTCGGCCTTTCGCATCGGCGCGAACGGCGCGCTGTCGTTCGTGGCCGAGATGCCCTGCGGCGGCAAGGACCCGGCGCACCTGAGCGTGCACCCCGACGGCCGCTTCGTGTTCACCGCCAACTACGCCAGCGGCGACGTCAGCGTGATCGCGCTGCGCGCCGACGGCAGCTTCGACACAGACCGCGCCGCCGTCGTCTACAAGGACGTCGCCGCCTGCGGCGCCGCCACGCCCTGCAAGCCCGGCGCCGACGTGGTGCCGCTGGCCGCGCGCTCGCACGAGGGCTTTGCCACCAGCGACCACGACGGCCCGCACGCGCACATGGTGCAGGCCGACCCGGCCGGCAACTTCGTGCTCGTGGCCGACCTGGGGCTCGACCGCGTCATCTCGTACCGCTTCGATCGCGCCACCGGCGTGCTGAGCCAGCCGAGCACGGTGGCCGTGTCCGAAAGCTCGGGCGCGCGCCACTTCGCCTTCCACCCGAACGGCAAGTGGGTCTACCTCGTGAACGAAGAGGCCTCGACCATCGCCTTCCTGCGCTACGACGGCGCCACCGGCGTGCTCACGCTGGTGAGCGAAACCTCGGCGCTGCCGGCCGGCTTCAAGGGCACCAGCTACGCCTCGGGCATCCGCATGCTGCCGGGTGGCACGCACTTCGTGTCGCTCAACCGGCTGCACGATTCGATCTCCATCTTCAAGGTCGATGCGCGCACCGGCGCACCCACGCTCGTGCGCGAGGAGTGGACGCGCGGCAACTACCCGCGCAGCTGCACGCTCGAGCCGAGCGGGCGCTTTCTCTACGTGTGCCACAACAAGCAGGGCGACAACGTGACCATCTTCCGCGTGAAGAAGAACGGCGACGTGCAGTTCACCGGCCAGTACGTGGCCGTGGGCAGCGCCGCCGCCATCGAGTTCTCGTCATGATCAAGAGCGCATCGCTTCGCTACATCGCCTCGCGCGCGGGCGGCATGCTTATCGTGCTGGCGCTGGTGGCCGTGCTGGTCTTCGTGCTCACGCGCGCCGCCTCGGGCGACCCCATCTCCGTGCTGCTGGGCGACCAGGCCACCGCCGCCGACATCGCCCGCGTGCAGAAGGACTACGGCCTGGACAAACCGCTGCCCGTGCAGTTCGGCTACTGGCTACGCGAAGTGCTGCAGGGCAACCTGGGCACCTCGATCTTCCTGCAGCGCCCGGTCACGCAGGCGCTGTGGGAGCGCGCCGAGCCCACCACCTTGCTGGCGCTGCTGGCCGTGGCCATCGCGGCGCTCATCGGCGTGCCCTGCGGCATCGTCTCGGCCGTGTTCCGTGGCCGCGTGGTCGACCAGTTCTTCACCGGCATCGCAATGCTGGGCGCCAGCATTCCCAGCTTCTGGCTGGGCATCGTGCTGATCCAGATCTTCGCGGTGTCCTTCGGGTGGTTTCCGGTGTCGGGCTACGGCGCGCCCGATGCGCCCTTTGCCGAGAGATTGCATGCGCTGGTGCTGCCGGCCACCGTGCTGGGCCTGCTGAACTCCGCGCTCATCATCCGCTTCACGCGCGCCTCGATGCTCGACGTGCTGGGCGAAGACTACGTGCGCACCGCGCGCTCCAAAGGCCTGAGCGAGAAGGTCGTCGTGCTCAAGCACGCGCTGCGCAATGCCTTGGTGCCCATCGTCACCGTGATCGGCCTCACCGTCGCTCTGATGATCGGCGGCGCCGTCATCACCGAGACCGTGTTCGGCCTGCCCGGCGTGGGCAACCTCGTGGTCAACGCCGTGCTGCGGCGCGACTACCCGGTCATTCAAGGTGCGCTGCTCGTGATCGCTGCGATCTATGTGCTCATCAATTTCTCGATCGACCTGCTGTATGCGGTGGTCGATCCGCGCGTGAAGGTCTGAACGATGCGCATGCCTCGAATGCTCCGCCAGCTGATGCACCGCCGCATCGTGATGGTCTCCGCCCTGGTTCTGCTGGTGATCGCCGTGCTCGCGGTTGGTGCACCGCTGTTCGCGTCCGCCGATCCCAACGACACCGCGGTGCTGCAGCGCCTGAAGGCGCCCAGCGCCGAACACCTGCTCGGAACCGACGAACTCGGGCGCGACATGTATGCGCGCATCGTGCATGGCGCGCGCTACTCGCTGGCCATCGCGGCGCTCACGGCGCTGGGCGCGGTCATCGCCGGCACGGTACTGGGTTTGATGGCCGGGTTCTTCCGCCGGCTCGACGCACCACTGATGCGCGTGGTCGACGCCATGATGTCCTTCCCCGACATCCTGCTGGCCATCGCGCTGGTGGCCATCCTGGGACCGTCGCTGATGAACACCGTGCTCGCGCTGGTGCTGGTCTACACGCCGCGCGTGGCGCGGGTGGTGCGGGCTTCGACCTTGGTCGTGCGCGAACTTCTCTTCGTCGAAGCCGTGCGCGCTTTGGGCGTGCGCACCTCTCGCATCCTGTGGCGCCACATCCTGCCGAACCTGATGTCGCCGATCCTCGTGCAGGTGTCGTTCATCTTCGCCTACGCCATCCTGGCCGAAGCCGGCCTGTCGTTCCTGGGCGTGGGCGTGCCGCCCGAGATCCCCACATGGGGCACCATGGTTGCGGGCAGCCAGCAGTACGCGCACCAGGCCTTCTGGGTCGTTCTGTTCCCGGGCCTGGCGATCATCTTCACGGCGCTGTCGCTGCAGCTGCTGGGTGATGGTGTGCGCGACCTGCTCGATCCGAAGCTCAAGAAGACCTCGTGATGAACAACGCCACGAACACCCCACGCCTCACGGTCACCAACCTGAGCACCAGCTTTCCCACCGAAGACGGACTGATCCGCTCGGTGGCCGACGTGAGCTTTGCCATTCAACCCGGCAAGACCACCGCACTGGTGGGCGAATCGGGCTCGGGCAAGTCCGTCACCAGCCTCACGCTGATGCGCCTCTTGCCCAAGACCGCGAACGCACAGGTCAGCGGATCGGCTTCCTTCGTCACGCGCGAAGGCAAGACGCTCGACCTGCTGCAGATCGGCGAGCGCGAGATGCGCTCCCTGCGCGGCAACCAGCTGTCGATGATCTTCCAGGAGCCCATGACCAGCCTGAACCCGGTGTTCACCATCGGCGAGCAGATTGCCGAGAGCGTGCGCCTGCACAAGGGGCTGGACCGCAAGGCGGCCTTGGCCCATGCGCTGCGCATGCTGGAGCTGGTCGAGATCCCGGCCGCGGCCCAACGCATCCACGAGTACCCGCACCAGCTCTCGGGCGGCATGCGCCAGCGCGTGATGATCGCGCTGGCCATGGCCTGCGATCCGACGCTGCTGATCGCCGACGAGCCCACCACCGCGCTGGACGTGACCATCCAGGCGCAGATCCTCGAACTCATGCGCCGGCTGCAGGCCGAGACGGGCATGAGCATCCTGTTCATCACGCACAACCTGGGCGTGGTGGCGCACCATGCCGACGACGTGGTGGTCATGTACTCGGGCCGCGTGGTCGAACGTGCGCCCGTGCGGCCTCTGTTCGCGCAGCCCGAGCATCCGTACACGCAGGGCCTGCTGGCCTGCCTTCCGGGCAAGGCGCGAGTTCCTGGGCAACCCAAGCCCAAGCGGCTGTTCGCGATTCGTGGGCAGGTGTCCAGCCCGCTCTCCCCACCGCCCGGCTGTGCCTTCGAGCCGCGCTGCGACCAGGCGCTGCCCGAATGCCGCAGCGCCATGCCGCCGCTGATCGACATCCGCCAGGATCGCCAGGCGCGTTGTGTACGCGTGCAGCCCGATGCCCAACTCGCGAGGGTCGCATGACCGCTGTTTCTTCTTCTTCCTCTCCCCTCATCGAAGTCCGCGGCCTCAAGAAATACTTCGGCAGCAGCGAGCGCCCCGTGCGCGCAGTCGACGACGTGTCCTTCGCGATCCACCCCGGCGAGACGCTGGGCCTGGTCGGCGAATCGGGCTCGGGCAAGAGCACCATCGGACGCACCGTGCTGCGCCTGGTCGAGCGCACCGAGGGCCAGGTGCTGTACCGGGGCGACGACATCGGCGCGCTCTCCGGCGAGCGCATGCGCAAGCTGCGCAGCAAGCTGCAGATCATCTTTCAGGACCCGTACGCCAGCCTGAACCCGAAGATGCGCATCAGCGCCATCCTGGGCGAGGCGCTGTCCACGCACGGCCTGCACAAGGGCGCGGCGGCGCGCGACAAGCGCATCGCCGAGCTGCTGGAGACCGTGGGCCTGCGCCCCGAGCACGCCAGCCGCTTCCCGCACGAGTTCTCGGGCGGCCAGCGCCAGCGCATCGGCGTGGCGCGCGCGCTGGCTGTGGAGCCCGAGTTCATCGTGGCCGATGAGCCGCTGTCGGCACTCGATGTGTCGATCCAGTCGCAGGTCATCAACCTGCTGGCCGACCTGCGCGAGCGGCTCGGGCTGACGATGCTCTTCATCTCGCACGACCTCGATGTGGTCGAGTACCTGTGCGACCGCGTGGTGGTGCTCTACCTGGGCAAGGTGATGGAAGTGGCCACCACCGAGGAACTGTTCGCGAACCCCTCGCACCCCTACACCCAGGCGCTGCTGGCCGCGAGCCCGAAGCCTGATCCCGAGCTGGCGACCGAGCGCATCGCACTGAAGGGCGACATTCCCAGCCCGATCTCGCCGCCCTCGGGCTGCGTGTTCCGCACGCGCTGCCCGCATGCCATCGAGGCCTGTGCGCAGACGGTACCCAGCCTGGATGAGGTTTCCGCAGGACACTACAGCGCCTGCATCCGCAAAGAACTGCTCTCCCACATCGCCGTTGCACGACCATGACCGACATTTCTTCCTCGATTCACGACTTCATCGACCCGCTGCTGAGCGACCGTTTCAAGGGCTACCCGCGCACCCAGCCGCCGCGCCTGCGCAGTGAAGTCGGCGCCGCCGGCTGGAACGTGCTGGCCGGCGACCTGCCGCTGCCGCTGGCCGTGCTCAAGCGCGAGGCGCTCGAGCACAACCTCCAATGGATGCAGGCGCGCGTGCGCGAATGGGGCATCGACCTGGCGCCGCACGGCAAGACCACCATGTCGCCGCAGTTGTTCCAGCGCCAGCTCGACGCCGGCGCCTGGGGCCTGACCTTTGCCACCGTCACGCAGCTGGCCGTGGGCGTGGCCGCCGGCGCGCGCCGCACGCTGATCGCCAACCAGGTCGTGAGCGATGAAGACCTGGCCGGCATCCAGCTGTTGCTGGCCGACCATGCGGACCTGCGCGTCGTCTTCCTCGTCGATTCGATTGCGCAGCTGGCGCTGATCGAAGACTGGTCGAAGCGCCATCCTGCGAGCGTGCCTTTCGAGGTCATGCTCGAGATCGGCGTGCAGGGCGCACGCACCGGCTGCCGCACGCACGACGAAGCCGTTGCGCTCGCCACGCGGGTGCGCGCCAGCGACGCGGCCAAGCTCGTGGGCATCGAGACCTATGAAGGGCAGGGCGCCACCGGCGAAAGCGGGCCCGACACGGCCTACGCCACCACGCTGATGGACCGTGTGGAAGCCGTGGCCCGCCACTGCGACACGCACCAGCTCTTCGAGACCGACGAGGTGCTGGTCTCGGCTGGCGGCTCGGCCATCTTCGACCTCGTGGCCGGACGCCTGAAGCCCGCGCTGGGCTCGCCGGTGCGCGGCCTGCTGCGTTCGGGTTGCTACGTCACGCACGACCATGGCTTCTACAAGCGCATGGTGAACGTGGTCGACGAACGCCTGGGCTGCGAATGCGGCGAGGGCCTGACGCCGGCGATGGAGGTCTGGGCCAACGTGCAGTCGCGGCCTGAGCCGGGCCTGGCGATCCTGTCGGTCGGCAAGCGCGACATCTCCTTCGACCTGTCGATGCCCGTGCCGATCGCACGCGCGACGCGCGGCGCGTTGCAGCCCCAGGGCGTGCCCGCCGGATGGAAGATCACCGCGCTGAACGACCAGCACGCCTACCTGCGCTGGGACGAGAGCGAAGAGGCCGATGCACCGAAGGTCGGCGACCGCGTGGGCCTGGGCATCTCGCACCCCTGCACCACCTTCGACAAATGGCACTGGATGCCCGTGGTCGAGAACGACTATCGCGTGAGCGACGCCGTCGCCATGCACTTCTGAACAACGCACCGATGACGCCCTCATTGCTCCAGAGGATCGCCGAGGCGCGCAGCGACGCGCCGGCCACGCGGCGCGCGATCCTCGACCTGATCCTCGAAGACCCCGACCGCGCGCTCGAAGAGAGCTTCGAGCAGCTGGCCGAGCGCTCGCGCAGCTCGGTGCCCACCATCATGCGCACCTGCCGCGACCTCGGCTTTGCCGGGCTGCGCGAGTTCAAGCTCGCGCTCGCACAGGAACTGGCGCTCGGCGGTTCGCCGCTGCACCGCCGCGTCAACATCGAAGATGCCGCCGACGAAGTGGTCAGCAAGATCGCGCGCAGCGCCGCGGCTTCGGTCTCGGGCGTGCGCGGCCAGCTCGACATGCAGGTGCTCGACGGCGCCGTGCGCGCCATCGCGGCCGCACCGCACGTCGACCTGTACGGCGCGGGCGCCACCTCGTGGTTCATGGCGAGCGACCTGCAGGCGCGGCTGTTCCGCCTCGGCCTCTCGGCCAACGCCTGGGCCGACTACCACCTGCAGCAGGTGGCCGGCGCGGCGCAGCGACCGGGCGGCGTGGTCATCGCCATCTCGCACGTGGGCGGCATGCCCTCGCTGCTCGACGCGGTGGACATCGCACGCGGGCAGGGCGCCCAGGTGGTCGCGATCACGCGGCCGGGCACGGCGCTGGCGGCCAAGGCCGACTTCCTCATCGGCCTGTCGGTGCCCGACGATGCCGTGATGCACGTGGGCATCGACGCCTACCTCACGCACCTCACGGTCATCGAAATCCTCACCGTGCTGGTGGCGCAGCGCCGCGGCGAGCCCGCCGTGCAGCGCCTGCAGCGCGCGCGCGAGGCCTTCCAGCGCCACGGCATCGACGCCACCACGCACCCGCTGCAAAGCTGGGACGGCGGCGGCATCAACACGAAAAAGGGAGACAGCGAACCATGAGCGACACCCAAGCCGTGCTGCTCGAAGCCGGCCTCGTGGTCGACGGCTCGGGCGGCCCTTCGTGGCCCGGCGACGTGCTGCTGCAGGGCGACCGCATCCTGGCGCTGGGCGAAGGCCTGCGCACGCGCCTGCCTGCAGGGTTGAACATCGCCGACGTCGACGTGGTCGACTGCCGCGGCAAGGTGATCGCGCCCGGCTTCATCGACGCCCACACGCACGACGACGCCATCGTGCTGCGCGACCCGCTGTGCCTGCCCAAGGTGTCGCAGGGCATCACGACCGTGGTCACGGGCAACTGCGGCATCTCGCTGGCGCCGTACCGCACGCCGCAATCGAAGTCGCCGCTCACGCTGCTGGGTGCGGACTCGTTCAAGCACGCGACCATGGCCGAGTACCGCGCGGCGGTCGATGCGGTGCAGCCTGCGCTCAACGTGGCCGCGCTCGTGGGCCACACCACGCTGCGCTTCGCGGCGATGCAGGCGCTCGACCGGCCCGCCGATGGCGACGAGCTGGCGCGCATGGAAGCGCTGCTCGACGACTGCATGGCCGCGGGCGCGCACGGCATGTCGTCGGGCCTGTTCTACGAAGAAGCGTTTGCCGCGCCGGCCGAGGAAGTCACCGCGCTCGCGCGCGTCGTCGCGCGCCATGGCGGCTTGTACGCCACGCACCTGCGCAGCGAGATGCAGCAGATCATCGAGGCGCTGCACGAGGCCGGCGACACGGCCTTCAGCGCGGGCGTGCCGCTGGTCATCTCGCACCACAAGTGCGCCGGTCCTGCGAACTGGGGCCGCACGAAGGAGACGCTGCCGCTGATCGAGGCGCTGTCGCAGCGCCAGGAGATCGCGATGGACGTCTACCCCTACGTGGCCGGCTCCACCGTGCTGCGCGAAGACCTGGTGGACGGCGTGATCGACGTGCTGCTGACCTGGTCCGACCCGCACCCCGAGATGACCGGCCGCCTGATTTCCGACATCGCGCGTGAGTGGGGCACCACCGAGCAGGAGGCCTGCCTGCGGCTGAAGCCCGGCGGCGCCTGCTACTTCCAGATGCAGGAAGAAGACGTGGAGCGCGTCATTGCGCACCCGCTGACCATGATCGGCAGCGACGGCCTGCCGCACGACCGCCATCCGCACCCGCGGCTGTGGGGCGCGTTCCCGCGCGTGTTCGCGCGCTACTGGCGCCAGCGCAAGCTCTTCACGCTGGAGCAGGCGGTGCACAAGATGACGGGCATGACGGCGCGCAACCTGCGCATCGCCGATCGCGGCCTGTTGCGCGTCGGCACGATGGCCGACGTGGTCGTGTTCGATCCCGAGACCATCACCGACACCGCCACCTACGACAAGCCGCATGGCGTGAGCCTCGGCGTCGAGCGCGTGTTCGTGAACGGCGTGCTGGCCTACCGCGGCGGCGAAGGCGAAGCGAAGGTGCTGGCGCGCGCGGGGCGGATGCTGACGCGCGGGGGCTGACAAGACGCGGGTGCGTTCGGGGCGCGGGCCCAGGCCACCGGGTACTTCCCTCCGCGAATGTCCCCCGGCCTGCGGCCTCCTCCTTGATTTCGCTGCGGGAAGCACCCAGTGTCCTGGGCCCGCCGGGCGCAGCGCGCGAACCCTACGAGGCCTCTTCTTCCGGCTGCGCCTGGAACATCCGCGTGAAGTCGCAGCACGCCTGCGCCAGCATCACGATCGACGAGGTGAGCGCGCTGCGGTGCTCGCCCTTGTGCATGGCCACGTAGCGCACCACGGGCAGCGCGGGCGTCACGTCGAGCACCTCGAGCATGCCGGCGTCGACCAGCGGCGCGAGGCATTCGCGCGGCAGGTAGCTCACGCCCAGGCCCGACACGGTGAGGCCCGTGAGCGCCACGAGGTTGCTCACCACGATCGCGTTGGCGGGCTGCACGCCCTGGTCCTTCATCCAGGCGTCGTAGGCGCGGCCGGTGCCCGAGTTGTTGCCCTGCACCAGCATCCGGTGGCGCGCCAGGTCGTGCAGGCGCACGGTGCCGCCGCCCTGCACCACGCCGGGCTTGCACATCCACGCGCTCTTCACGCGGCCGATGACCTTGCTCTGCATGCGCGAGTCGGCGAAGGTGTGGGGCACGATGACCACGTCGAGCTCGTCGGCCAGGAGCTTGTCGCGCAGCTGCAGGCTGTCGTCCACGTCGGGCTCGAGGATCACCTTGGGGTAGTGCTGCTGGATCAGGCCGACCAGGCGCGGCAGCCACGTCATGGCAGTGAGCTCGGTCACGCCCAGGCGGATGCGCCGCTCCACCACGCCGGGCTTGCCGAACTGCTCGACGGCGGCGTCGCGCTGGTCGAGCAGCTTCCTGGCGAGCACGAACATCTCCTCGCCTTTTTCGGTGAGGCGCGCCGTGCGCTGGCTGCGGTCGAACAGCTCGGTGTCGAACAGCTGCTCCAGCTCGTGCACGCGCTTGGAGATGGCCGACTGCGAGGTGTGCAGCTGGTTGGCCGCCTGCGCGAAGCCGCCCAGCCGGGCGATCCAGTAGAGGGCTTCGAGTTGCTTGAAGGTCATCACGGCGGGCGGCTCCTGAAAGAAAGAACGCTTTTCTTCATGCGATTCGATCACAAAAAATCGCTTTTAGAAATTCGTCGGGACGCAGAAGATGCGCGCCAGGCCACCGTCATTGCAACCCAAGGAACACACCATGGACTTCAAACTGCCTCTCGCACCTGTCGCATGGGCACTCGCCCTCGTCTTCGCCTGCGGCGCCGCCAGCGCGCAGGACGCCGGCACGCTGCGCAAGATCAAGGACAGCGGCACGATCCAGATCGGCGCGCGCGACAGCCAGATCCCGTTCTCGTACAAGCTCAGCGCCGACAGCGCGCCCATCGGCTTCACCAACGACATCTGCCTGAAGATCGTCGACGCGGTGAAGGCCAAGCTGGGCCTGCCGAAGATCGAGGTGCGCTACACCATGCTCAACTCGACCAACCGCATCCCGCTGCTGCAGAACGGCACCGTGGACCTGGACTGCGCGACCACCACCAACACCACTCAGCGCCAGGCGCAGGTCGACTTCGCGCCGAGCCACTTCGTCACCAACATCACGGCCGCCGTGAAGAAGAACTCGGGCATCAACGCGCTGCCCGACCTCAACGGCAAGAACGTGGCCACCGTCTCGGGCAGCACGTCGATCCAGCTGCTGCGCGGTGCGCGCAAGAGCGGCACCATCGAGGTGAACGAGATCGCGGGCAAGGACACCTCCGACGGCTTCCTGCTGCTGTCCACCGGCCGCGCCGATGCCTACGTGCTCGACGACGTGCAGCTGGCCGGCATGATCGCCAGCGCCACCAACCCGGGCGACTACAAGATCCTCAAGGAGTCGCTGCGCCAGGAGCCCTACGGCATCATGCTGCGCAAGGACGACCCCGAGTTCAAGGCGCTGGTCGACGAGACCGTCAACGGCCTCATGAAGTCGGGCGCCATCGAGCAGCTGTACACCAAGTGGTTCCTCTCGCCGATCCCGCCGCGCAACGCGAACCTCAACTTCCCGATGACGGACGCGGTGCGCGAGATCTACAAGAACCCCAACAACAAGGGCGTCTGACACCATGACAGCCACACGTGCGGACCTGCCCCGAGGCGAGCTCCTTTCCGATGCGCTGATGCGCCAGGTGCGCGAGCGCTTCCTGGGCATCGAACGCGACCACCACGGCCGCGAGCGCCTGTACTTCGACAACGCCGGCGGCTCGTTCCGGCTCAAGGCCGCGGTCGAGCGCTTCGCGCAGGTCGACGCCATTCCCGACAACGCCGAGCGCATCCACGCCACCGCCGTCGAGCTGCAGGCGATGCAGGCGCGCGGCGCCGACGACCTGCGCACGATCCTCAACGCCACGGGCGGCAGCGTGTACCCCTCGCTCACCGCTTCGGGCGCCATGTTCGACATGGTGCGCGCGGTGGCCGAGAACGTGCCGGGCACGAACATGGTCACGACCGCGCTCGAGCACCCCTCGGCCTTCGACGCCATGCGCCTGTATGCCGAACGCCTCGGGCGCGAACTGCGGGTGGCGAAGAGCAACCCCGTCACCGGCGGCGTCGATGTGGACGCCATCGTGGGGCTGGTCGACGAGAACACCTGCCTGCTCAATGTGATCCATGCGTCGAACATCTCGGGCGCCAAGCTCGACATGGCGGCCATCGTGCGGCGCGCGCGCGAGATCAAGCCCGACCTGTACATCCTCGTCGATGCCGTGCAGCACGCGCCGCACGGCGTCATCGACCTGCAGCAGACGCCGGTGGACGGCATCAACCTCGCGCCCTACAAGTTCTTCGGCTGCCGCGGCTCGGGCTTCTCGTGGATGTCGGAGCGCGCGGCTGCATTGCCGCACCACAAGCTGGCCGGCAAGAAGCCCGGCCACTGGGAGCTGGGCAGCTCGGCGCCGTGGCAGTTCGCGGTGCTGACCGAAATCGTCGACTACGTGGGCTGGCTCGGCGGCCACTTCACCGACGCGACCGACCGCCGCGCCCGCTTCGTGGCGGGCATCGAGCGCATCGAGCTGCACGAGCGCGCGCTGCTGGCGACGCTGCTCGACGGCACCGCGCAGACGCCGGGCCTGCGCGCGCTCGACGGCGTGCAGGTGTTTCTCGACCATGAAGACTTGACGCAGCGCGACCTGATCCTGGGCATCGGCTTCGACGGGCTCGACTGCACGCAGGCCGTGGTGGAGTACGGCCTGCGCGGCGTCACCGTGTACGAGCGCGTGGCCAGCAGCATCTACTCGAAGCGGATGCTCGAATCCTTCGGGCTCGAAGGCACCGTGCGCGTGTCGCCGCTGCACTGCCACACGGTGGGCGAGATGGAAGCCTTCCTGCGCGTGACGCGCGAGATTGCAGGCGCCTTCACGCCCGCGGTCAGCGCGGCGTAGGGCGCGCCAGCGCCGCGCAGGCCGGCGTGTCGTTCGCCTGCCGCAGGTAGGCGAGCAGGTCGGCGCGGTCGCGTGGATCGGGCACGCCGTCGTAGGTCATGCTGCTGCCCGGCACCATCGCGAGCGGGGCGCTGAGGAAGCGGTCGAGCGTCTTGTCGTTCCACACGATGCGCGACTTCTTCATCGCCTCCGAGTACGCGAAGCCTGGCACGCTGCCGGCGAGCCGGCCGAACAGGCCGCAGTGGCGCGGCCCGACCCGGTCGGCGGCCAGCGCGTGGCAGGCCTGGCAGCGCGCGTAGACCTGTTCGCCGCGCACCGCGTCGGGCGTTGCGGCAGCCGCACAGGCCCACGCGGCCAGCAGGCCCGCTGCGAGCCCGCGCGCCGCACGGCTCACGACACGAACGCCGAAGGCACCGGCGCCTCGCCGAGCGCCTGGCGCAGCACGGCCCAGTGCATCGCCTCGTCGCCGAGGATGCTGGCCGCGGCCTTCGACAGCTCGCGGTTGCCGAACAGCGGCACCGCGCCCAGGTAGGCGCTCACGGCGCCTTGTTCAAGCTTCGCTGCGAAGCGCAACACATCGGCTTGCGACTTGAGCTGCTCCACCGGGAAGTCGTAGCGCGCCTTGGCCGCGACGGCCTTGCCGCCGAGCTTCGCGATGGTCTTGGCCAGCAGGTCGGCATGCTCCTTGTGGTGGCCCTGGAAGGTCACGGCGAGGTCGAGCACGGGCTTCTCGAGCAGCTTGCTTTCCGCACCGAGCTGGTAGGCCGCGATGGCCTCGAGCTCGGCGCCGAGCGCGGTGTTGAGGATCTGCACGTCGTTGCCGGTGGCACTGCCGCTCTTCGCGGCGAGCGCGTCGCGTCCCGCCAGCAGCGCCACGGCGGCGCCCGACAGCATCAGGCCGGAGTGGCCGAGAAAGGCGCGCCGCGCGGCGGTCGGGGTGGGCATCAGGAAAAAGGACATGGTGGGGTCTCCTCGGGGGTGGTGGTTGTGGGAAGAATCAAGGCAGCGCCGCCAGCACGCGCGCCACGATGCGGTCGCAGCGCGCGCCGTCGAACGCGAAGGCGTCGCCCGTCGCCAGGTCGATGTCGCGCGACAGGCTTTCGCGCAGCAGGCTGCGGGCGCGGAAGAAGCGCAGCCGCACCGTGGCCTCGGGCAGCTGCAGCGCCTCGGCGGTTTCGCCGACGCTGAGTTCCTGCACCGCGCGCAGCACGAACACGGTGCGGTAGGCGTCGGGCAGTCGGTCGATGCGGCGCTCCATGAGTCGGCGAAGGTCTTCCCGCATGGCGAGGCGCTCCGGTTGGTGGTCGGGGTCGTCGGCGAGCTGCGTGTCGGGGGCATCGTCGTCGTCCCCCGCGGCCACGCCGCCGTCGAGCGGAATCACCTGCGCGCCGCGGCGGCGCAGGCGGCCCAGCGCCTCGTTGATGACGATGCGCACCAGCCAGGTCGAGAGCTTTGCTTCGTCACGAAAGCCGCCGATGGCGCGCCAGGCCCGCAGGTAGGCGTCCTGCAGCGCGTCTTCGGTGTCGGCGTTGCTGTGCAGGATGCTGCGCGCGGTGCGAAACAGCAGCTGGTTGTGGCGCCGCATGATGCGCGCGAAGGCCTGCGTGTCGCCCTGCGCGGCGCGTGCGGCCAGTTCGGCGTCGGACGCGTTCGCGTCGGCATCGGCAGTCAGGGGCAGTGCGGTGGGCGGCATGCGATGAGTTCCTTCTGCCCATTGGATGGCGCACCCCCGCGCCGTGTTGCAACTTTCTTTTTTTTGCCCTTCAGACCATCGTCTGCCATTCGATCGTGCTCAGCCGCTCGTCGACCACGCCGCGCACGCCCGCGATGCCCTCGGCCGCCACGCGCGCCGCGTCGCGCTCCGCCTCGTTGCCGACCATGCCGTGGTACATCACGATGCCGTTGTCCACCGACACATGCGACCACGCGCGGCTCCACCAGGTCTGCCGTTCCAGTTCGGCCACGAGGCGCGCCAGGATCTGCGCGTCGTCGCCCGCATCGGCGCGCGCGGTGTCGGCCTCGGCCTGCCGCAGCAGCGCCTTGACCAGGTCGCCGCTCGTCACGATGCCCACCAGCCGGCGCCCGCGCACCACCGGCAGGCGCTGGATGCGGTAGGCGGTCAGCAGCTGCGCGACGCGGGCCAGCGAGAGGTCTTCGGCGATCGACACCGGCTCGCGCGTCATGAGGTCGGCCGCGCGCAGCGCGTGTGCGCGCACGTAGTCGCGCGGCGGTGCGGTGCGCTGCACCCAGCGCTGCCACCACAGGTGCGGCGGCGCGCCGCCGGGCTCGGCCTCGTAGCGATGCAGCAGGTCGGACTTGCTCACGATGCCGACCACCTCGCCCTGG
The DNA here is from genome assembly GCF_059423605.1 of Variovorax sp. GW460-12-1-14-LB1. NCBI lineage: Bacteria > Pseudomonadati > Pseudomonadota > Betaproteobacteria > Burkholderiales > Comamonadaceae > Variovorax > Variovorax sp. GW460-12-1-14-LB1. The sequence goes on along the minus strand of NZ_JBWKYF010000059.1, from coordinate 730 downwards.
TCGAGCACCGGCACGCCGCTGATGTGGCGCGCCAGCAGCAGCGCGCTGATGTCGCGCACCGGCGTGTCCGGCGCGACCGTGAAGACCGGCGAGGTCATGACGTCCTGTGCATTCATGATGAAGCTCCTTCCTGCGGCCCGCGCGGGGCCTGTGATGCCTGGGGTGCCTGCTGCGCATCGACGCGCGCGATGTTCTGCTGGTGCGACACCAGCATGGCCGTCAGCTCGCCGTGGATGCGCGCGTCGACGATGCGCGGCAGCAGCGCCTGCAGCTTGCGCACCACCCAGCCCTGGCCGCGGTTGAGCAGCGCCAGGCGTGCGCCCAGTTCCGGCACGGCCATCGCGCGCTCATAGAACGCGCCGGTGCGCGTGCTGGGCGTGGCGGCCAGCGATTGGATCGCGTCGATCAGCACGCCGCACCAGCGCACCTCGTCGCGGTGGATGTCGGTCACCAGGCGCTGCAGCGCGGGGTCGTCGGTCTCGGCGGCGCTGCGCAGCGTGATGCGCGCGCCGGCGCGCTCGGCTTCGAGCAGTTCGTTCAGCGCGGCCAGCAGGTCGTCGCGGTCACCGGCTTCGCGGTAGGCCGCGTCCAACTCGTCGGCGTAGCAGACCGGCGAGGACACCTCCACCCGCTCGGGAAAGCGCAGTCCCTGCGCGCGCAGCGCGGCGGGCGTGTCGGCGAAGGGCGGGGCCGCATCGTCGGGCGGGCAGGCGTGGGGCATGGGCGGCAG